>JAPVSP010000242.1:0-10483 GCA_047519685.1 Chloroflexota bacterium | reverse complement strand
TGTGGATCCGGGCGTCGATGATCGCGTTGACGACCGCCCGCAGGTAGAACTTCCAGTGGACGAGCATGAGCGCCGGGTCCTCGGCGCCGTAGCCGAGATCCATCATCACCTGTGTGACGTAGGTGGCCCAGCCCTCGATGAACACGCCACTGCCGAAGATCGCCCGGACCAGCGACGGGCAGCGGTTGGAGCAGACCAGCTGCAGGTAGTGGCCGGGCACCGCCTCGTGGATGGTCAGGAGCCGGAGCTGGCGATCGTTGTCCTCCCGCAGGAACGACTCGACCCGCTCGGGCGTCCACTCGGGCGGCGGCGGGGTGATCGCGAAGAAGCTCTGCTGGCCCCGGTCCAGCGGGCCGGGCGGGATGAGCATCGCCCCGCCGAAGGAGCGCATGAACAGCGGGGTCCAGCGGATGTCGAGCGGCTCGTCGGGTAGCGCGATGACCTCGTGCTCCCGGCAGAACCGCTCGATCCGCCCGAGCTCCGTCCGGCAGTAGTCCAGCAGGTCGTCGGCCGCCGGGTGCTGGCGGCCGATCGCGTCGAGCACCCCGCGGACGGTCCGCTGGTCCGCGCCGTCCTGCGAGCCCTCGAGGTCGGCGGTCGGGAGCGGCTCGTCGGGTCGCCAGGTCGGCCAGAGCGAGCGAGCCAGCCGGACCATCTCGGCCCGGACGGCCGGCGCCTCCCGCTCGGCCCGCTCCACGACGCGCTCGACCGTGAGCGACTCGTCCATGAGCGTATGGCGGAGCTTCTGCGCGAACAGCTCACGCCCGAGCCGACCCTCGCCCTCGGACCGCGGCAGCACGACGTCGCGCAGGTGGGCCTCCAGCCGCGAGACGGCGGCGGCGGCGACCCCGGCCGCGGCGCGCAGCCGCGGCGTCAGCGCGGCGATCTCCGGGTCGTCGGCATGGGCCTCGGCCTCGTGGACCGCCTCGCTCGCCAGCTCGGTCACCCCGGGGAGCTGGCCGAGCGCGGTCTCCGTGTGGAGACGCGGGACCGGCCGGCCGGCCAGGCCGACGAGCGACTCGATCGCGGCGTCGACGACCGCGGGCAGGCCCTCGAGCCGCGCCGTCAGCGACTCGAGGCGCACGGCCAGCGGAGCGAACTCGCGGGCGAGGAGCGGGAAGAGCCCGTCGCCCAGGAGGTAGACCCACATGACGACGTCCCAGCGCTCTTCCTGGAGGGTCGCCGTCGAGAAGCGGTGCGCGGCGAGCTCCAGGACGAGGAGGTCCCGGTCGATCCCCTCGTCCACGCTCAGCCCCCCGTCCGGCAGGGCCTTCAGCTCCGCCGTCCAGCGATCGTAGAAGTCGATCAGCGCCGCGCGGCCCGCCTCGGTCAGATCGGGCCACCGGTCGTCGTAGGCGTGCTCGCCGACGTCGGTCGCCCGGAGCGGGTGGAGTCGGTAGTACTCGGCGAGGAACGCATCGAGGCGTTCGGCGAAGACGGACACGGGCGACTCCCTGGATCGACGGCGAAAGGCGGGCGAGGCGGGATCAGGGAGCGGAGTCTACCGCCCGCCGAGCGGCGCGGCGCCATCGGGCATCGCGGGGGGCTGTCGCGGAGGCGCCCGCTCTGCCATCATCGACCCGACGCCGCTCCACGAGGGACCGTCGGCGCCGTCAGGAGGGTCGGATGCGGGGCTTCATCATCAGCTCGATCGCCACGGCCATCGCCCTCGCGATCCTGGTCTACGTCCTGCCCAGCGTGTCGATCAGCGGCGACAACCGGATCGTCGCGATCGTCGTCGTGGCCGTCGTGTTCGGCATCGTCAACGGCTTCATCAAACCGGTGGTCAGGCTGCTGTCCTTCCCCATCACGCTCATGACCCTGGGCCTGTTCACGCTCGTCATCAACGGCCTGATGCTGCTGCTCACCGCAGCGATCGCCTCGAACCTCGGCGTGACGATGAAGGTCGACACGTTCCCGCCCGACCTCTCGCTGGGCGCCTTCGGCACGGCGGTGCTTGCGGCGATCGTGCTGTCGGTCGTGCGCGCCGTCGTCGATCTCGTCATCCACGACTGAGCCGGCGGCTCGGCCGCCGGGGGCCATGGCCGAGCCCGACCGCCTGCCCGCGATCGGGGGCGCGCTGCGCGAAGCGGCGCGCCGCTTCGGGACGCCGGTCTTCGTGACCGACGTCGCGACGCTGGACGCGGCCGCCGCGGAGGTCTCGGCCGCCTTCCCGGACCCCGTGCTGCGCCAGTACTCGGTCAAGGCGAACGACGTCCGGGCCGTCGTCGCCGCGGTCGCGAGCCGGGGGTTCGGGACGAACGTCGTGTCGCGGGGCGAGTGGTCGGTCGCCCGTCGGGCGGGCGTGCCGAACGACCGGATCACGCTCGAGGGGATCGGCAAGAGCGACGCCGACCTGCGCGCGGTCGTGTCCGCCGCCCGATCGGGCCGCCCGATCCGCTGGACCGCCGTCGAGTCGAACGAGGAGCTGGCGGTGCTCGCCGGGCTCGCCGCCCGGGCCGGCCTGGGCGAATCCGGCCGTCCGGCGCTCGAGATCCTCCTCCGCCTCAACCCAGGGGTCGCGCCGGAGACGCATCGGAGCCTGGCGGTGGGCTCGGGGGCCGCGAAGTTCGGCCTGACCGACAGCGAGCTGACCGAGGCCGTGACCCGCGCGGCCGCCGCGCCCGGGCTGGTGCCGCGCGGCATCCATCTGCACGTCGGCTCGCAGCTCGGCGCGGTCGACGCCTGGCGCGATGCGGTCCGGCGGGCGCTCGCGCTGCTCGCGCTCATCCGCGGCGCGCTGCCCGGCTTCGACACCCTCGATCTCGGCGGCGGGTTCCCGGTCGGGGGCCTGGGCCAGCCGATGCCGCGACCGGAGCGCTTCGCCCGCGAGCTTCCGGCGCTCCTCGAGCCGATCCCGGCGGAGCGGCGGCCCTCGCGCCTGGCGGTCGAGCCGGGACGGGTCCTCGTCGCCCGGGCCGGCTGGCTGGTCGCGCGGGTGCTCCACGTGCGCGAGCGCGACGGCCGCCAGGTCGTCCTCGATGCCGGGATGACCGAGATCATCCGACCCGCCCTCTACGGCGCCCACCACGACATCGTCGCCCTGACCTCGCTGGGACGCCCGCGCGACGCCGCCCCGGCTCCGGGCGACCCGTCCGCGACGCTGGCGCGGGTCGAGGGACCCATCTGCGAGTCGACCGACCACCTGGGCGAGCATCGCCTGCCGAGGGTGCGGCGGGGCGACCTCGTCGCGATCCGCGATGCGGGCGCCTATGCGGCGTCGCTCGGCTCGACCTACAACGGCCGGCCCCGGCCCCCGCAGGTCCTGCTCGAGCCGGACGGTCGCCTCGTCCTCGGGCGCCGGCGCGGCTCCGCGGGCTCGCTGGGCTGAGGCCTATCGCTCCGCCGCCGACGCGGCCCGCCGGAGTCGTCGGGGCGGAGGCGACTTGAGCGCGACGAGGCGGAGCAGGTCGTCCGCCACGGCCTCGCTCCCCATCTCGATCAAGAGCCAGCGTCCGTCCGGATAGGCGTGGGCGCGGTCGAAGGCGGACCTGACCTCCGGCGCAAGGGGCAGGGCCGCGGCCGCCTCGGCGATCGAGGGCCCGAGGACGACCAGGGCCCTGGCCACCCCCGGCTCGGGCAGGAGGACGAGCAGGGTCTTGCCCGACCGGCGGTAGCGGAGGACCCAGCCGGAGTCCCGGCCGTAGAAGAGCGGCTCGCCCTCGAGGCCGTAGGTGGCCTCCATCCGCGCCACCACCCGGTCCCAGAGCGCGCGCCTCTCGCCCAGGGCGGCTGCGAGCTCGCTCCGGGTGGGGGGCCGCGCTCGGTCCAGGAATGCGCCGGTCGCCATCGTTCCAGCCTCCCACCACCCTCGGACGCACCCGCCAGTGTGGGTCGGGGCCGGGCCCGGCGACGAGTGCCGATCCGCCCGAGCCGCCGGAGCTGCCGGATCCGCCGGGCTCGCGCCGCTCGTGAGGCTGTAGGCTGTCGGCGATGACGGCGTCCAGCTCGGCCCGCACTCGGTTCCATGCCCGACTCGCCGGTGGGCCGATCCTCGCCGACGGCGGCATGGGCTCCCTGCTCTTCAGCCGCGGGATCCCCCAGCGGGCCTGCCTCGACGAGCTGGTCGTCAAGCGGCCCGACCTCGTCGCCTCTCTCCATCGGGAGTACCTGGAGGCCGGGGCCGACCTGGTCGAGACCCTGACGTTCGGCGCGAACCGCATCCGCCTCGCCGGCTATGGCCTTGGGGGGGAGGCCCACCGCTTCAACCGCCGGGCCGCGCAGATCGCCCGGGAGGCTCGCGACGTGGTCGGCAGGGAGGCCCTGGTCGGCGGCTCGGTGGGCCCGCTCGTCGCGCCCGCCCACGACGTCGCCCGGCCCCCCGAGGCCACGATCCGGGCCGTGCTCCGCGAGCAGGTCGATGGACTCCTGGAGGGCGGCGTCGACCTGTTCGTCGTCGAGACGTTCGGCGATCTCGACCACCTCCGGATCGCCGTCGAGACGATCCGGGCCACCTGCGACCTGCCCGTCATCGCCGAGATGACGTTCGGCGAGGAGCTCGTGGCGATCGACGGGACGACCCCCGAGCGGGCGGCGGCCGAGCTGACCGCGCTCGGCGCCGACGGCGTGGGGGTCAACTGCGGCGTCGGACCGCTGGCCTGCCTCGACGCGCTGGTCCGGATGGGCCCGTCGATCGGCGAGGTCGCCCGCTCGATCATGCCGAACGCGGGCCTGCCGCAGCGGATCGAAGGCCGCTTCGTCTACGCGGCGGAGCCTGGCTACTTCGCCGAGATGGTGCCGCGGATGCTGGTGGCCGGCGCGCGGATCGTCGGTGGCTGCTGCGGGACGACGCCCGAGCACATCGCGGCGATGCGGGGAGCCCTGGACGCGATCGCCGCCTCCGAGGGCGCGCGCGGCCGGGCCCGCACCGCGCCGGCGGGCAGCATGGCGACGCTCGAGGGAGGCGCCGGCACGGACATCGCGCCCCGGACGCCGACGCCGGAGCGGCCCGACCGGACGGTCGGCGAGGCACCGCCCTCGACCCGCCTGGCGAGCGCCCTGGCGGACGGGCGGTACGTCATCTCGGTCGAGATCGACCCGCCGCGCTCGATTCGCATCGACCGGACACTCGAGGCGGCCCGCCTGCTCCAGGCCGCCGGCGTGGACGTCGTCAACGTGAGCGACTCGGCGATGGCCCGGGTGCGGATGGGCGCGTTCGCGGTGGCTTTCGGGATCCAGCACGACCTCGACCTCGAGTGCCTCGTCCACTGCACGACCCGCGACCGGAACCTGATGGCGCTCGAATCCGAGCTGCTCGGCGCGCACGCGCTGGGGGTCCGCGACATCGTCGCCCTGACCGGCGACCCGCCGCGGGTCGGCGACTACCCGACCGGGACCGGCGTCTGGGACGTGGACTCCATCGGGCTCATCGAGATCCTCGCCCGACTCAACCGCGGCGAGGACCAGGCCGGCTCGCCGATCGGCCAGCGCGCCGGGTTCACGATCGCCTGCGCGCTGGACCCGACGGCGCACGACCAGGTGACCGAGTGGGACCGGCTCGAGCGCAAGCTGGAGGCCGGCGCCCACCTCGTCATGACGCAGCCGCTGTTCAGCCTGGCGCAGGTCGAAGCGATGCTCGAGACGGCGCGCGATCGCTTCGGGCCCCGCGGCATCCCGGTCCCGCTGCTGCTCGGGGTGCTGCCGCTCCAGTCGGCCCGCCACGCCGAGTTCCTGCATCACGAGGTGCCGGGCATCACCATCCCGGACGAGGTGCGGGCGGCGCTCCAGGTGGCCGGCGACCGGGGTGCCGAGGTGGGCCTGGAGGCCGCGCTCGCCCTGCTCGAGGCCGTCGACGAGGAGGTGGCCGGGACGTACATCATGCCGAGCTTCGGGCGCTACGAGCAGTGCGCCGAGCTGGTCCGCCGCCTCCGGGCCCGACGGCCGGCGGCCACGTCCGCGAGGCTTGGGGGGATGTGATGGATCTCGCCTCGGGTGGCCCGGGTCGCCGTCGGGCACGCCGCGCGGGCATCGCGAGCCTGCTCGCGCTCCTCTGGTCCACCGCGCTCATCGGAGCCGTCGCCGCCGCGGATCCGCCGGCCGGCCCGCCGTTCCCGTCCCCGGTCGATGGCCAGCGCGTGTACGACTACGGGCACATCTGGAGTGCCGAGGCGATCGGCGTCGCGGAGACGTTCATGCGGCAGTGGGTCGTCCGCACCGGCTCACAGGCCGTCGCCTACTCGCAGATCGTCCCGGCCGACACCGACGACGCGGCCGCCAGGCAGCAGGCGGCGGACCTCGGCAACCAGTGGCGCGTCGGGCGAGCCGGATTCGACGACGGCGTCGTCATCCTGTTCGACATCTACCCCTCGGGCAGCCACGGCAAGGTCGCGATCGTCAGCGGCGACGGCTTCCGTGCCTCCTACCTCTCGGACGGCGACGCCCAGCGGATCATCGACGAGGCGATCCTGCCGGCCCTCGAGGGCGGCAGCCCGGACTACGACACCGCGCTGCTGGACGGGATCCGCCGGATCGACGCGGCGATCACGCCCGCGAACGCCGCCCGACTCGAGCAGGACCGCCAGGTCAACGCCGTCCTCGGGCTGGTCGTCGCGCCGATCGTCGGGCTCGTCCTCGTCGGCTGGCCGTTCTTCCACTGGCTGCGCTTCGGGCGCGACCCGTACTACGTCGACGATGCCTCGATCTTCATGCCGGCCCCGCCGGATGCGCTGACCGCCGCGACCGGCGCGCTCGTCTTCGAGGGTGCGTCCTCGCGCCGGGCGCTGACGACGGCGATGCTCGACCTGGCGAGCCGCGGCGAGCTGTCGTTCGAGGACCGCTCGCACCTGCTGTCGAAGAAGGTCGCCATCGTCATCGACCCGCCGGCGCCGAACGACCCGACGGTGGCCGCGAACGAGCGGCTCGCGGCGCGCCGGCCGCTCGGCGAGGCCGAGGCGTACGCGCTGGGTGAGCTCCGCTCGACGGCGGTGGACGGCCTGGTCGAGGACGCCATGCTGCTGGAGTTCGGCAAGAAGACCGGCCGGTTCGACGAGCTGCTCGAGTCCCACGCCGTGAGCCAGGGTTGGTTCGCCCAGCCGCCGAAGAGGATCCAGACCCGCTGGTCGATCGTCGGCATCGTCGAGCTCGTCGCCGCGGGGGTGGCGCTGATCGTCGCCTTCAACGTGCCGATCAGTGGTGCCACGATCCTCGCCGTCGCGCTCGCGATCGCGGGCGCGGTGACGCTGCTGCTGGCCCGGGTCATGCCCGCCCGCACGCTGCCCGGCGCGACGGTCCGGGCGATGCTGGCCGCCTACCGGCGGACGCTGCAGCGGACGATGGAGACGGCCCGGTCGATGACCGAGGTCGTCGCCAGGGCCGGCCTCGCCTGGCTCGAGACGCCCGACCAGGCGCTCGTATGGGGGACGGCGCTCGGGCTCCAGGGCGCGGTCGAGACCGTGCTCGAGCGAAGTCGCGAGGACGTCGAGGCCGGTCGCCAGAGCCCCTCGGCGGTCTGGTTCCCGGTCTGGTGGGCCGCCGGCGGCGGGTCGGGCTCGGGCGGGCCCGGGGGCGGCTCGACGTTCTCCGGGTCGGCCATCCCCAACATCGGCGGCATGATGGCCGCCCTCGGGACCATCGGCACCGCACCGTCGTCGAGTGGGGGCGGGGGCGGGTTCGGCGGCGGGGGCGGGTTCGGCGGCGGGGCCAGCGGCGGGTTCTAGCGGATCGGGGAACGGCCCGGCCGCGGCCGGCGCCCCGCCCAGCGGATACACTGCCGGCATGGGAGCCGTCGACACCATGGAGCTGTTCTTCGAGCGCCTGAACGCGGGCGATCGCGAGGGTGCGGTGGCGCTCATGGACGAGGGCACGGAGATGCGCGTCCATGTCGGTGACAGCGTGCAGACGCTGCGCGGTGTCGACCGGGTCGGCGGCTGGTTCCTGCGCGGCGACCGCGGGCTGAAGATGATCCCGGGGGAGGTCCGCGACCTGGGCAACACCTACCAGGCGGACGTCCTCGTCGTCCGGCCGGGCGCGCCGTCGCAGCACATCGACGCCTCGTTCCGCGTCGAGGCCGGCCGGATCACCGCGATCAATATCGCCCCGCGCACCTAGCGGCGGTCCACGCGCCGGGCGGCGCTACGGCGACGGACTCGGCGAGGTCGCGCCGGGGATCTCCTGCGGCACCGGCGTCGGGATGACGAGCTGGTCGCCGATCTGGACCTTGTTCGGGTCCTTGACCGTCGCCCGGTTGGCGGAGATCAGCTGGTCGAGCGGGACGTTGAACTGGGCCGCGATCTTCGACATCGTGTCGCCCGCCTTCACGACGTAGAGCAGCGGGGTCGCCGCCGCTGGGCTGGACGACGGCGCCGCCGAGGCGCTCGCGGCCGTCGCCGAGGGGCTCGGTGTCGGGCTCGCCGACGAGCTCCCTCCGCCGAGTCCGAGGAGGAAGGGCGGGATGAAGAACAGCGCGAGGGCGAGGATGACGATCGCCCCCAGCCCGAGGACGATCGGCGGCAGGGCGGGCAGCCCCGTCCGCGTGCGAAGCGTGGGGTAGGCCTCGAACCGCCGGGGCCGCTCCCAGGCCGGTCCCCCGGCCTCCGGGACCGCGCGCCGACGGACCTGGCTGCCGCGCGGCGGCGGCCCGCCCCGCCCGGGTCTCGGTCCGAAGCGGCGCATCGACCGCTCCTCCTCGACGAAGTCGTCGTCGCCCTCGACCTCCTCGGCCTCGCCCTCGTCCGGGAGCTCCGGCCAGCCGGCCGCGTCGGACCGCGACCCCGGCCCCTCCCCACGCCCCGGTCCCGGGCCCGGGCCCTCGGGGCCCGCGCTCTCGCGGCCCGCGCTCTGCGGGGCCGGCTCACGGCGACCGGCGCGCGAGGCGAGGAACGATGGCGCCGCGACCGCTGCGTCCTCGTCCGGCGGTGGCGCCCCATGATCGGAGACCCACGGCGGCGGGGCCGCCCACTCGCGTTCCGAGCGTCGCGGCCAGACCTCCGCGGCATCGGCGTCGTCCCTCCAGCCGGCGTCCCCGTCGGATGGCCCTCGGGCGCGGCCCGAAGCCGCGAGTCCCGCTGCCGCGCCGCCCACCGGCTCGGCCGCCCGATCGCCTTCGGCGCCGGGCCGCGCCCGAGCCGCCTCGCGCCGGGCCCAGTCGGCGAACGTTGGGCAGGACGCGAAGTTCGCGGAGAGGCAGTAGGCCTGCTGGTGGGCGATCGCCCGCGGCGCGGGTCGGAGCTCCGCGTAGCAGCGGTGGCGGTGGTCCGGCACCGTCGACCGGACGTCACGCTCGTCGTCGAACGCGACGAACGGACACGCGGGGGACACGTCGACGGGCTGCTGGCCCCGGTCGGTCACGGGGTCGATGATACCCGCGCCGGGAGGGCTTCGGAACGGTCGCCGGCGGATGTTCGGGCCGGTTCGCGGCGGGCGCCAGCGGCGGGCGCCAGCGGCGGGCGCTGGCGGCGGGCGCCAGCGGCGGGATCGCGACGGCCGCGGTCCGGGTCGCGCCATGGCTGCCCGGCCGGCCGAGGGACAGGGCCGGACGGCCCCCGACGTCAGCGGCCAGGCGATGCCATCGGCACTGGCCCGATCCCACGCGTCGATGCGACACTCCCGGCAGTCATCCGAGTCCCCCCGCTCGACCGGCCGGGTCGCTCGCTCGGTGCCGGACCGTGGGACAGGAAGAGGAGGAAGCGCCGTGATCATCGCCACGACCCCGTACGTGCCGGGTCAGCGGGTCGTCGAGCAGAAGGGCCATGTGTTCGGGCTCGTGGTCCGCAGCCGCGGACTGGCGGGCAACCTCGCCGCGTTCTTCCGGTCGCTCGTCGGTGGCGAGATCCACGAGTACACCGAGCTGCTCGAGGACACTCGGCGCCAGGCGATCGACCGGATGGTCCAGAACGCGACCCTCGTCGGGGCCAACGCCATCATCTCGTTCCGCTTCGACAGCTCGGAGCTGGGCGGCTCGATGTCGGAGATCGTCGCGTACGGCACGGCCGTGATCGTGGAGCCCGCCCCGTCCGCGGGCGCACCCGTGGTCGAATGAGGGTGCCCCGATGCTGAGCCTCGCGAGGGCCGTCATCGCGGTCGCCGCCGCCCTGTTCGTGGCCGTCGGGCTGTACGTCGCGCTCCCGGAGGACCAGCCGCTCCCCGGGATCGTCATGGCGGCGATCGGCGGGGTCGCGCTCGTCGCCATCGCCCTGGAGCGGATGCGCTACGGGGCGGCGGCCGAGGAGGCCGAGATCCCGACCGATCGCCCGCCCGGGGGCGAGAGCGCCGATGCCCCGATGGATCCGCGCTTCAGGGCCACGGACGAGGTCTTCATCGACCCGACCTCGGCTCGCCGGATGCGCGTCTACGTCGACCCGCGGAGCGGGGAGCGCCGGTACCGCGCGGAGACCTGACCGATCCGGGCGCCCACGCGCGGACCGGCCCGTTGACCATCGCCTCGGCTGGCGCCACCATCGGCGGGAGAGCGCCGCAGAGGAGACGTCCCGTGCCGCAGCCGCCCACCCTCCTGCCCACCCACGTCGAGGAGGGCCGCGGACCGGGC
>JAPVSP010000241.1:0-4642 GCA_047519685.1 Chloroflexota bacterium | reverse complement strand
GTTGGTCATGGCGCCGGCCAGGTGGACGTCGACGTCCGTGCGGCCCTTGCACGCGCGCTCCCAGACCGACGCGTCGGCCTGCAGGTTCGCCCCGTTCGTCTCCTGGGTGAACGCCTGGAGCGTGTCGATCGGCGCCGTCGTCTGGCCGACGACCTTGGTGTTGTAGCTGTTCAGCTGCGCGACATAGGGATCGACGATCGCCTTCGTCGCGGGATCCTCTGGCGTCGCCGTCGGGCTGTTCACCACCGACAGGTATTGGCCCGCCCGGCTGACGACCTCGTAGCCACCGCCCGCCTTGGCGCGGACGCCGAGGACGACCTCGCCGAGGTAGTTGTTGTACCGGTAGGCCTGGTTGATGATCACCGGCGTGTTGTCCGGGCCGGCGACGATCGCGGGCAGATACTTGTAGTCGCCGAAGGCGCTGACCGGGCTCGTGTGGCTGTGGCCGCCGATGATCGCGTCGACGCCGGGGACCTGGGCCGCGAAGTTCGTGTCGACGTTCTTGTCGACCTCGACGCTCTTCGGGTCCTCGGTGAAGCCGATGTGGGTGAGGGCGACGACGACGTCACCGCTCGCCTTCAGCTCCGGCGCGTACTCCTCGCCGGCGGCGATCGGATCGCTGAAGGTCAGGCCCTCGATGTTGCTCGGCAGCTCGTAGTTCGGGACCCGGTGGTTGGTGATCCCGAGGATCGCGACCTTGATCCCGCCGAGGTCCTTCTCGACGTAGGGCTTGACGCCGGCTCCACCGTTGGCGGCCGACAGGCCGTAGGCGCCGGCGTCGGTGACGTTCGCCCCGAGGATCGGGAAGGTCGCCTGGCCGAGGACTCCCTTGAAGACGTCGCTGCCGAAGTTGAACTCGTGGTTACCGAGCGTCATCGCGTCGTAGCCGAGCGAGTTCATGACGGCCATCATCGGGTTGGTCTTGAGCGAGTCAGGCAGCACCGTGCCGTCGCTCGCCTTCCCCGTGTAGGACGACTTGAAGTAGTACATCATCGCGTCGCCCTGGATCTGGTCGCCGGCGTTCAGCAGCAGCGTCCGACCCGGGTTGTGTAGCTCTTCCTGCTTGATGAGCGACGCGAGCTGGGTGTACCCGACGTACTGGCCCTTGGCCAGGTTGCCGTGCGAGTCGTTGTTGTGGAGGATCGTGATCGGGACGATCGAGCCGCTGCCCGCGGTATCGGTCCCGTCACGGACGATCCGCCCGTCGAGCGTCCCGTCGCCGTTGGGGCCCGCGTAGGCTGCGGCGGCCTTACCGTAGTTGGCGCTGACGTACGCGTCGACCGCGTTGAGCATGTCGCCCCAGTACGTGATGTTCTTCATGTACTTGAAGGCGTTGTACCCGTCGCCGCCGGCGGGAGCGAGGAACTCGTTCGTGCCGACCTTGTAGGTCTTGCTCAGGTCGATCGGCTCACAGGCCTTCGTGACCTTGTTGACGACGCAGTAGTCGAAGGCGCCCCACGCGAACGGCTGCGGACCGGGGTTCGCGTCCTTGTACGCGTAGTACTTGTACTTGAGCCCGGCCGGCTGGATGACCCCCGCGATCTGCGGGCCATGGTTCATGACGTCGAGGATCTGGGCCCCGGTCATTGTGCCGACGATGGTCTGGTTGCCGAACGGCAGGATCGTGAACATGTCGCCGTAGGTCAGCAGGCCGGCCGCGTGGGTTCCCGCGACACAGCCGGTGTTCACCCAGTCGCTGCCGTTCCAGCACCAGTCGGCTCGGATGCCGCCGGCGTTGTTGAAGAAGACGTCGATATCGTTGGACGTCGTGCTGTCCGTGTTCAGGTAGCCGTAGATCGCGTCGTCGACGAAGGTGCCCATCATGTTGTCGACGGTGCCGCCGTTGCGAGGAAGGTCGACCGCGCTGTAGCCGATGGGCTGGTTGACGAGGGCGACGTACGCGGGATCGGTCGCGTAGGTGTTGATCACCCCGGCGACCGTGGGATCGACCGGGCCGGAGGTGCTGACGGCTGTCGTGCTCCAGGTGACGGTCGTCGTGCCCGCTGTCGTGTCGTAGACGAGGTCGGCGCGCCCGACCTGCCGCCCGTTGTAGTACGCCTGCGCGACCGTGGTCTTGCCACCCACGACCGCTGCGCCGGACGAGGCCAGGTTCGTGTGGCTGTGCCCGCCGATGATGAGCGGGACCGGCTTGCCGGCGGTGATGAGCTTCTGGGCGAGCGTCTTGTCGCCGTAGACCGGGATGCCGTAGCCATATCCGCCGTCGTTGAAGCCGAGGTGGCTGAGGACGACGATGACGTCGGCCTGCGACTTCAGCGTGTCGTAGTAGTGGAGGATCGAGTCGGCCGGGTCCTTGAAGCAGAGCCCCGTCGTCGCGGTCGAGACCGTGATGATCGGCGTCTCCGTCGTGGTCACGCCGATGAAGCCGACCTTCACCGTCCCCGACGTGGTGTTCATCGTCTTCACGACGAATGGCTGCGCGAAGGACGGAGTGGTCCATCCGGCCGTGCCGCAGTTCCCGGTGTCGTTCGTGACGATGTTCGCGGTCACGAAGGGGTACGTGGCCTGCGTCGTGCGGTCGATCAGGTTCGGCTGACCCCAGTCGAACTCGTGGTTCCCGAAGGTCGCGACCTGCGTGCCCATCGCATTGAATGCGGCGATCGTGGGCGCGCCCTTTTGCAGGTTCGAGAGGAGCGAGCCCTGCATCTCGTCGCCGGCGTCGACGAGAAGGACGTTGTCCGCACCGACCGCGGTGCGGACGCCGTTCACGACGGCGGCCACGCGCGCCATGCCGGGGTTGCTGCCGGAGGCTTCCAACTGCCCGTGGAAGTCGTTCGTGTGAAGGATCGTGAAGTTGATCGTGCCGGCGGCGGCCACCGTGGCCGGCACCGCCATCGCGGTCGCCATGAGCGACACGGCGACAAGCAGGACGAGAGACCGTAGGCGTCTCACGACAGGGGGACCTCCTCGAAGAGAGGGCACACCTCGGGGACGCCGGCAGCCCAAACCCTCCATCTCGGGCCGCGCTGGATTCCTCTGCGAGGCACCTTAGACCCCGCGCGGACCGGGGGGACGGTGCCAAACGGACCCTAAGACCCGAGTCGGTCGACGCCTGCGCGCCGCCGCGGTGCGTTCCGGCACCGTACGGGCGAGTACGTGTCCGTGCAGTGGCCACCTCGAGACTGCCCGGATGACGCTCCACCCTGCCGTCGCCGCGCTGGTCGACCGGCTCGACCCGGAGCAACGCGCCGCCGCGACCGCGCCCCCCGGCCCTGCGCTCTGCCTGGCGCCGGCGGGGTCCGGCAAGACGACGACGCTCGTCGCTCGGGTGGCGTTCCGCATCGCCGAGGGGGTCGACCCGGCCCGCGTCTGCGCCATCGCGTTCAATCGGCGGGCGGCCGAGGAGCTGACCGTCCGCGTCGACGCGGCGCTTGCGCCGCTCGGTGTGGGGCCGGGGACCGTCCGCGTCCGGACCTTCCAATGCGCTCGGGCTGGAGATCCGGCGATCCACGGGACGCCAGGTGACGACGGTGGTCGACCGCGACGCGATCCTCCGTCGGGCGTTCCCCGACTCGAGCCCCGCCGAGCGCCGGCGTCTGGACACCCTCCTCTCACGGCTGAAACTCGAGGACGCCGTCCGTGTCCCCGAGGTCGCGGCCGACCCCGAACGAGGTCCGCTCGGTGACGCGTTCCTCGCCTATGCGCGCGCCCTCGACGAGGCCGGCGGCGTCGACTTCGACGACCTGGTGGCGGAGGCGCTCGACATGCTCGAGTCGGATACCGGCCTCCTCGCCCGCTGGCGGGAGGCCTGCGGGGAGCTGCTCGTCGACGAGGTCCAGGACGTGGACCGGAGCCAGCTCCGCCTCGCCCTGCTCCTGGCCGCGCCGGCGAACCGGATCTTCCTGGTGGGCGACGACGACCAGAGCATCTATGGCTGGCGACTCGCGGACGTGCGGAGGGTCCTGGGCCTGGCCGCCGCGCTGCCCGGCCTTCGGCGGGCCGACCTCGAGACGAACTACCGCTGTCCGGCGCCCGTCGTCGAGCGTGCGGTCAGGCTCGTCGAGCACAACCGCGAGCGCTTCTCGAAGCGGATCCGGCCGCGCCGGGACGCGGTCGGACGTCTCGTCCTCGCGCGCGATGGGGATGACGACCCGGTCCGCGTCCGGCGAGTGCTGGACAGCTGGCCCGACGACGGATCGACCCGTGCGATCCTGGCCCGCACGAACCGCGAGCTCCTGCCGGCCATCGCGGTCGCGCTCGAGCGCGAACTGCCGTTCCGGGCGCCGCGCGTCCCGATGCTCCTGGAGCACCCCGCGCTCGACCGCCTCATGGCGATCGCCCTCGAGACGGACCCCTCCGCGCCGCCACTGGTCCGACTGGGCCTCGCCCGCGATGCGCTCGACACGGCGCCCGCTGCCGACGCCGCCGCCGCCGCGCCCGGGCTCGAGCCGCCGGTCGACGAAGCGGCGGAGGCGCCCGTCGAGGAGCTGGCGGCGGCCCTGCTCGCCTGGGCCGCGCCCTACGACGACCTCGAGGCCTTGATCGGGGCGGTCCGCGAGCGCCGCGAGCGGCTCGTCAGGCTCCGGCGCGACGACGCCCCGCTCGCCTTCGCGACGGCGCACTCGACCAAGGGGTCGGAGTTCGACCACGTCGCGGTGCTGATGGACGCGACCCGGTTCCCGAG
>JAPVSP010000240.1:0-1929 GCA_047519685.1 Chloroflexota bacterium | reverse complement strand
GTCCAGGTCATCCTCGCCCAGAACCGGTCGCGCGGACCCTGGAACGTCGCCGCGAAGCAGCCGGCGGCCGCCAGCAGCCCCAGGGCGAGCGCCGCGTCGCCCGGGCCGTCGGCCGGACCGCCGGCCGTGCCCGCGATCCGGGTCGACCGTTCGGCGTCAGACACGGGCCAAGCCGTGGAGCAGCACGCCGGCGACGAGCAGGACACCGAAGGCCAGGTGGAGCCGGGCCGTCTGAAGGTCGATCATGGCGATGGCGCGGGCCTGGCCGGTGGCCCCCAGCTCGGCCGAGCGCACGACCTGGAGCAGGAACGGCAGCGACAGCACGACGATCGTCGTGGTCGCCGGGAGCCAGCCGGCGGCGACGGCGAGGCCGAGCGCGACGTACGCGCCGAGGACCAGCCCGACGTACCCGTAGTGCGCCCACTCCTTGCCGATCCGGGACGACAGCGTGACGATCCCGGCGCGGGTGTCCTCGCTGATGTCGCGCCACTCGTTGCCGTGGAGGATCGCCGCCACGAGCAGGCCGACCGGGACCGAGAGGATGAGCGCCTCGAGCGACCATCGCGCGGTGACCGCGAAGTACGAGCCGACGACCATCAGCGGACCCATGAGGAAGAAGACGAGCGGGACGCCGAGCGCCCGGTACTTGTACTGGAACGGCGGAGCCGTGTAGGTGTAGCCCGCGACGAGTCCGAGCAGGCCCAGGGCGACGATCGCGGGGCCGCGGAGGGCGACGAGATAGAGGCCGACGAGCACGGCCAGCGCGAAGGCCGTGTAGGCCGTCACGAAGGCGGTCCGCTCGGTCATCCGACCCTTGACGATCGCATGACTGGCGCGCGGCGAGGTGATCGTGTCGATGCCCTGCCGGACGTCGTAGATCTCGTTGACGATGTTGGTACCCGAGTGGAGCAGGACGGCCCCGGCGAGCGCCGCCAGGAAGGGCAGCCAGGCGAAGCCGCCATCGACCGCGGCGAGCGCGCCGCCGGCGAGGACCGGGACCACCGAGGCGGTGTAGGCGAACGGTCGGACGATCTCCCGGATGGCCCCGGCGCGCCGACCAAGCCGCTCGACGGTCGGGAGGCGCCGGTCGTCGGCGAGCGCCGGGCCGCCGATCGGCGAGGCGCCCGGCGAGGAGGCGGCTGCGAGCCCGGGCGTCTCGGGAGCGTCCCCGGTCTCGATGGCCGGGAGGCCGGGCGCGACCGGCGTCGCCGCGGTCCGTGGCAGCTCGGCGTACAGGGCCGCCGCCGCGATGACCTCGTCGATCTGTCGTTCCTGCTGCAGGACGGGCTGCAGCAGTGGCATCGCCAGGCCCGTCTCGACGTGGAAGCGCAGGGCCTGGCGGGCCACGTCCTCGCGGGTCCCGCAGAGCATGAAGGCGTCGAGCAGCTCGTCCGGGATCAGGTTCCCGGCCGTCGTGTAGTCCTCCGCCCGCCAGGCGGCCGCGATGCGGTCGCGGAGGTCGCGGTCGAAGCCGGCCCGGCGCAGCGAGACGTCCGACAGGACGGACATCATGTAGATGACGAAGGGCTCGCGCTTCGCCCGGTTCAGCGCCTCTCGGCGGGTCTTGTCGACGAGCGTCAGGAGGTAGCCCGCCGTGTCGAGCGACTCCGGGTCGCGCCCGGCCTCGAGGGCGGCCGCGCGGAGGCGATCAAGGATGCCGCGGAGGGATGGGATCGACTCCGCCGGCCTGGCCAGGTATCCGTCCGCCTTCCGCCCGGCCAGCGCGACCAGCTCCTGGCGATAGGCGGCGATGACGAGCGGGATCCGGTGCGTCGGCGGGAACATGGGCTGGATCGCCGGGAGGCCCGGTGTCGCCGATGCGAGCCGCTCGCCCGCCCACAGGGCCCGCAGCTGGTCGATCGCCGTGGAGACTCGCTCGACCGCGGCCTCCGGCTCATACGGGATGCCCATCTGCTTGAGCCGGAGCGG
>JAPVSP010000239.1:0-8423 GCA_047519685.1 Chloroflexota bacterium | reverse complement strand
GCGACGAACGCGACACGTCCGCCGTCGAGCGACCAGGCGGCGTCGCCGAGCCGGTAGCCGGCCCCGAGGCCGGCGAGCACCCTCGGATCGCCGCAGGCCTCGTCTCGAGCGACGAGCTCGGCGTTCGGGTAGGACTGCAGGGCGAGGGCCTCGGTGTAGGCGGGGAACTGGCCGCCCGCCGTCTCGACCCGGAGGATGCGCCGGGGCGAGCCAAGGTCCGTTCGATCGCCGGAGCAGCCGACGGCGCTCAGACCGGAGCCGTCCGGGGCGACCGCGTAGGTATCGGCCGGGGTGGTCGAGCGGTTGAAGAAGATCGCGCTGCCGGTCGGCGCGACGACGGTCGCCGCGCCCCGGGCGCCGGCGCCCAGGCCGGCGAAGAGGCCGATCGCGAGGACGCCCGCCATCGAGGCCCGGATCGCGCCCCGCCACGTCGCTCGGCTGTCCTGTCCGCCCACGCCGCACCCCCTCATCGTCTCGCGGTGGCCGTATGCCGATGAGTCGGTCCACAGCCTGAGATTCCTTCGCGGCCGGCGGCCACTCGTTCTCTGCCGCGCGACGCCCGTCGCGAGCCCCGGTCGCAGGCGGATCCCCGATCGGTCCGAAGGATTGGCGTCCCCCGCACGACCAATCTGATATGGAGCGCACCCCGCGGATCGGGGCGGCGAAGACCCGGGGGATCGGAGGGATGACGATGCACAGCGGGAAGCGGAGTGGCTTGGCGGCCGGGCTCGTGCTGGCGATGGTGGCGAGCCTCCTCGTCCCGGGTCCAGGTGTCGCGGCGGGCCCGACGGCCACGATCGCCGTGAGTCTCGACGGCGTGGCCTGCAACCCCGGCGGTCATGCCGGCATCCAGGCGACGGGCACGGCGACGGTCTCCGGCGGGACGCTGGGTTTCGCCCAGCTCTACGCCGGCGAGTTCCGGACGGTCGGGCTGCCGTACGCGCCCTTCGACCAGGGCGGCTGGACCGTCTCGAGCTGGGTCAGCTACGACTCGTTCAAGCGCGGGAGCGCGCCGGCGGCCGAGACGCGGACGCTCGACACCACCGACCCGCTTTCCTGGAACAGCCACTCGTATGCCGGAGGGATCTGGGACCCCTCGACGGGATCGCACCCAGACGCGTGGTGGATCGTCGGCTACATCGCGTACGCGGGGTCCCGAGGCAGCTCGCCGAGCGCCCAGGTCCAGAAGTACGTCGACTGTGCGACGCTCCCGCCCACCGTCGTCGACGCGGCTTCGCTCACGCAGGTGGTCTGGGCGACCGAGACCGGCCTTCGATAGGCGCGGGGCACTGCCCGGATCCTGACGGACTCGCACCCGCGGTCCGGTTCGGAGGGTACCCTTGACACCGGTAAGCTCCTGTGTGTAGCCTAGAGGCTATTAATCTTAGCCTAGGCGCTGGAGGACGCGGAAGCCATGGGTGTCGACCTTTCGACGGAGACGGGGATCGCCGCGGCGGAGGCCGACGCGGCGGTGTCCGTCGCGGGCACGGAGACACGGATCCTCCCCCGGTCCGGCGGCCGGATCGCCTACGACGTGGCCGGCGACGGACCGCTCGTCGTCTGCGTGCCGGGGATGGGGGAGCTGCGCTCCGCGTACCGCTTCGTGGTGCCGCCGCTGGTCGCCGCCGGATACCGCGTCGCGACGATGGACCTTCGCGGCCACGGTGACAGCGACGCGACGTTCCGCGAGTACGATGACGTCGCCGCAGGGACCGACATCGTCGCCCTCATCGAGCGCATCGGCGGACCGGCGGTCGTGATCGGCAACTCGATGGGGGCGGGTGCGGCCGTCTGGGCCGCCGCCGAGGCGCCCGACTCGATCGCCCGCCTGGTCCTCGTGGGTCCGTTCGTTCGCAACGTCCCGATCGGTCTGGCAGCGCGGCTCGCCTTCCGTCTGTCGCTGCTGCGCCCGTGGGGCCCCGCGGTCTGGAACGCCTACCTCACGAGGCTCTACCCCGGCCGCCGGCCGGCCGACTTCGAGGAGCATCGGGCGCGTATCGGGGCGAGCCTGCGTCGCCCGGGCCACTGGAAGGCGTTCGCCGCGACGACCCATACCTCCCACGCGCCGGCCGAGGCGCGCCTGCCGGAAGTGAAGGCGCCGACGCTCGTCGTCATGGGCGAGCGAGACCCCGACTTCGCCGACCCGCGGGCCGAGGCGGCGCTCATCGCCGGGCGCCTCCATGGCGACGTCATCATGATCCCCAATGCGGGCCATTACCCGCAGGCCGAGTACCCTGAGGTGGTCGTCCCCGCGGTCGCGACCTTCCTTCGCGAGGTGACCGAGCGTGCCCAGAGCCGGTCTTAGCCAGCACGTGGTGATCGCGGAGGCCGCCCGCGTCGCCGACGAGCTCGGCTACGAGCGGTTGACCCTGGCCGCGGTCGCCCATCGATTCGGCGTCCGGCTGCCGAGCCTCTACAAGCACGTGGACGGCCTCGATGCGCTCCGGCGCCACCTTGCCGTGCTGGCGGTCAACGAGCTCGCCGCCGAGCTCGGTCGAGCAGCGGTCGGCAGAGCGGGGCGCGACGCCCTGCCGGCGCTCGCGGCCGCGTACCGCGACTACGCCCACCGGCACCCGGGCCTCTATGCGGCCACGCTCCGCGCGCCTGACCCCGCGGACGCCGAGCTCGCTGAAGCCAGCGAGGCCGTGCTCCGGATCGCGTTCGCCGTCCTGGCCGGCTACGGCCTCTCGGGCGTCGACGCCATCGACGCCACCCGAGCGCTGCGCAGCGCCCTTCATGGATTCGTCGCCCTCGAGGCGGCCGGCGCGTTCGGGATCCCTCAGGACGTCGATCGGAGCTTCGAGCGGCTGGTCTCGGGCCTGGATGCGGCGTTCGCCGGCTGGGCCGCCTCGGCGCAGGACGCGGTCCAGACCGACGGAGCCCGCCCGTGACGGCTCAGCCCCCGGCCACCGCCGGGAGGACGTGGACGACGCTCTCGGGTCGGACAGGGCTGTCGAGGCTGGCCGGCGAGCGGTCGACATAGACGTTGATGAAGGCCCGGATCGAGGGCCCGGAGTCGCACAGCCGGTCCCTCATGCCGGGCCAGCGGGCGTCGAGCGCATCGATGACCTCGGCGACGCTTGCGCCGTCGACCGTCGGCTGGCGCTCGGCGCCCGGGAAGAGGGCGACGAGGGAGCGGGGCAGGACCACGACGGGCATGCCGGTTCCGGTCAGCGGTCGACGAGTGCGGTCGAGACGGACAGGATCGGCGGCAGGAGGTCGCCGATCCGGCCCCAGCTCCGGCCCTCGTCGGCGCTGGCGAAGAGCTGGCCCGTGCTCGTCCCGAAGTAGATCCCGAATGGATCGAGCAGGTCGGTGGCCATCGCCTCCCGGAGCACCCCGACGTACGTCCCGGCCTGGGGCAGCCCCTGTCGAAGGGCCGTCCAGCTCGTCCCCGCGTCGGTGGTTCGCCAGACGGCCAGCCGTCCCTCCGGTGGGTAGCGGCCCTTGTCGTCGCCGTTGAGCGGGATGGTGAAGACGGTGTCCGGGTCGCGAGGGTGGGCGACGATCGGGAAGCCGAACGTGGACGGGAGGCCCTCGTCCAGGCTGACCCAGCTCCGGCCCGCGTCGTCGCTCCGGTACGTCCCGCAGTGGTTCTGCTGGTAGAGGCGCTCCGGCTCGCCCGGGGCGAGCACCATCTTGTGGACGCACTGCCCGGTCTCCGGGTGCGGGTCCGGCAGGAAGTCCGCTCGCACGCCCCGGTTGCGCGCCTCCCAGGTCCGGCCGCCATCCTCCGTCGCGAAGCAGCCAACGGCGGAGATGCCCACCCAGAGCCGCTGAGGGTCGGTCGGGTGGGCGAGGATCGTGTGACAGATGAGACCGCCGTTGCCCGGCGTCCATGTCGACCGGGTGGGGTGGTTCGTGAGCCCCTCGACATGGTCCCAGGTCGCACCACCGTCGTCGGACCGGAAGAGGCCGGCCGGCTCCACGCCCGCGTAGAGGACGCCGTGGGCCGGGGTCACGTTCCAGACCGATCGCATCTTCGGGCCGTCGTCGCCGTAGGCCAGGCCGGCACTGGAATGCCGCCAGGTCTCGCCGAGGTCGTCGCTGCGCCAGACGGCCGCGCCATACCAGGGGCTGCCACCCCCGGCGAAGAGCGCGCCCGTCGCCGGATCGTGGCGGATGTGGTTGATCGGCCAGCCTTCGCAGAGCGGGCCGCGCAGCCGCCAGGCATCCGCCGAGTCTCGCCGGTCGGGCTCACCCTCGAGGATGAAGGCCCCCTTCTTCGTCCCCAGCAGGACGAGCGCCCTGCGCGTCATCGCCACCTCCTCACCCAGGCGCGGACCGCGTTCCGAGCCCGCACGATCGGCCCTCCACGACGGCCTCGGCCATTGTGCGGGGCCTGGCTCGATCCCGCCAGACCTCGGGCGGTGCGCTCGCCGCGACGCCCGGCCGGCGGCCCGTCGGCCGTCGCCGACCACCGGCCATCGACCGCAGCCACCGGAGAGGCCTTGGAGCGGGTGGCACAATCCTCGCCATGAGCGAGGCCACGTCCCCGACCTCCGCCACCGCGGACCATCTCCGGGCCGCCCGGGACGCGGTCGCCCGTCACGCGTGGCCGGAGGCCTTCGAGCTCCTGTCGCAGGCCGATCGCGAGGGCCAGCTCTCCGGCGCCGACCTCGAGTTGCTGGCCCTGACGGCCTTCTTCGTCGCCCGAGCCGACCTGGCGCTCGGCGTCAAGGAGCGCGCCTTCAAGGCCCACCTTGCCGATGGCGACGACCTGCGGGCGGCCTACCTGGCGCTCGACCTGGCTCGCGGGTTCGGCAACACGGGCAGGCGGTCGATCGCCTCGGCATGGATGCGGCGGGCCGAGCGGATCCTCGACTCGGACGGCGATACGTACGCTCACGGCTACCTCGCGCTCGTCCGGAGCGAGGCGGCCGCGGCGGCCGGCGACGTGGAGACGGCCCTCCGGCTCGCCGAGCAGGCGGTCCAGATCGGTGGCCGCGTCGCCGACGCAGACCTGAAGGCGTTCGCGCTGTCCAATCTCGGCGCGCTGAAGATCGCCACGGGAGCCACTCCCGACGGGCTCGCCCTGATGGAGGAGGCGTCGATCGCGGCGGTCAACGGGGAGCTGTCGCCGTTCACGACCGGGGTGACGGCGTGCCGGATGATCTCCGCCTGCCGAGACCTGACCGACTATCGGCGGGCGAGCGAGTGGATCGAGGCGACCGAGAAGTACTGCGAGCGGCAGTCGCTGTCGGGCTTCCCCGGCGTCTGCCGGATCCACCGGGCGGAGGTGACAGCTGTGGGGGGCGCCTGGGAACAGGCCGAGCACGAGCTCGAGCGGGCGACGACCGAGCTCGAGGACTACCATGCCGCGCCGCCCCAGGGCGATGGGTACTACGCGATCGGCGAGATCCGCCGCCTGAAGGGCGACTTCGCGCTCGCGGAGGCGGCCCTGCGGGAGGCCCATGCGCGCGGCCGCTCGCCTCAGCCAGCCCTGGCGTTGATCCGGCTGGCCGAGGGCAAGGGCCGGGCGGCGGCGGCCGCGATCAGCGCGGCCCTCGCGGATCAGACCTGGGACCGCTGGGCCCGGGCCCGCCTTCTGCCGGCACAGGTCGAGATCGCGATCGCGGTCGGCGACGTCGCGCTGGCCCGTACGGCCATCGACGAGCTCTCCGAGATCGTCGATGCGTACCGGTCGCCGGCGCTCGAGGCGGGCCGGCAGGTCGCCCTGGGGCGAGTCCTCCTGGCCGAGGGAGATGCGACGGGCGCGGTTCGCGAGCTCCGTGCCGCCGTGGCCGGCTGGCGCGAGGTCGGCGCCCCGTACGAGGTCGCCCGGGCCCGCGTGGTCCTGGCGAAAGCGCTCCGGGCCATCGAGGACGAGGACGACGCCGACCTGGAGCTGCGGGCGGCCCTCGACGAGTTCCAGCGCCTGGGTGCGCGCGTCGACGCCGCGGCGGCGGAGCGCGAGCTCCAGGAGGCCGAGGATCGGCGCAGCGGCCCCATCCAGATCCGGAAGACCTTCATGTTCACCGACATCGTCGGCTCGACGAACCTCGCGGAGGCCCTCGGCAACGAGGCCTGGGAGCGGCTCCTGCGTTGGCACGATGACATGCTCCGCGGCGTGGTGTCGAATGGGGGAGGGGAGATCGTCAACTCCACCGGCGATGGCTTCTTCGTGGCCTTCGACGCTGCCCGCCGGGGGATCGCTTGCGCCATCTCGATCCAGCGCGCATTGCGCGACCACGGCGTGAGCACCGGGTTCGCCCCGTCGCTCCGTATCGGGCTCCACACGGCCGACGCCAACCGACGCGGGACCGATTACAGCGGCATGGGGGTGCACGTGGCGGCCCGCGTGGCGGCGCTCGGCGGGGCAGGGGAGATCCTCGCCACGGCCGACACCCTGGCGGAGGCCGGCGACGTCGAGACGTCGAATGCCCGGGAGGTCCCGATCAGGGGCGCGTCGGCGCCGGTCAGCCTCGCCTCTATCGTCTGGGACTGACGCCGCGGCCGGATCCTGCATCCTCGGCAGGTGGCCGCAAGGCGTAGACCCGGCCCTGCTTGCGCTCGAGATCCTCGAGCTCGGTCGTCGTGCGCACGTCGTACGAGGCCAGCTCGACCAGCCCGTCGGTCGGCAGGTAGCGGCGGCCGGGGTCGCCGACCAGGACGTCGATCCCGCGAGCGTGCGCACGGCGCAGCCACGGCAGGACCCGTTCCGCGAGCCGGGCGTCGTACCAGCAGTCGCCGGCCAGGATGATGTCGACCTCGGGCGCCGCATCGTCCAGCACGTCGCGCCGCACGACGCCGACCCGGCGGCCGTTGGCCCGCGCGTTGAGCTCGATCGCCGCGGCCGCGAAGGCATCGATGTCGACGCCGGTCACGACCGACGCACCGGCGTGCATGGCGGCGATCGCGCAAAGCCCGGAGCCGGACGCGACATCGAGCACCCGTCGACCGGCGACGGCTTCGGGGTGCTCTCGCAGGTACCGCCCGATGGCGAGCCCGCCCGCCCACGCGAACGCCCAGAACGGCATGGCGGCGTCCGGGTCGTCCGTCGCGATCTGGACCGCACGCCAGAGTGGCAACGCCTCGTCGGCCAGGTGCAGGCGGATCTCCTCGAGTCCGGGGACCGGTCGAAGGCGGGTGTGACGGAGGACGAACGAGCGGGGCGAGGCGGCCATCGCCGGACTCTACGCCAGGGCGAAACGATGGGCGAGGGACCACACTCACGGACAAGACCGTCGAGACGAGGGCCTGCCGGACCCGGTTCGCGCGCAACGTCCTGGAACCGATGATCGGATCGAGGATGAGCTGGGTGGGTGCCCGGTGTGCGGAAAACACGACCTCCTGCCGCACCGCCCGAAGGTCCGCGCCAGGCGCCGGTGATCGAGCCTGATCTGTCGGCGGGCGAGTCGAGCGCGACCGCGCGAGGCAGTCACCGTAGGATGGCGTCGATGTCCAGGCCGAACTACCCGCCGGCTCCGACGGCCGACCAGGTGGACGACTACCACGGCACCCCGATCGCGGATCCGTACCGTCCCCTCGAGGACGGCGACGCGCCGGCCTCCCGGGCCTGGATCACGGCGCAGAACGAGCTGACCCAGCGGATCCTCGACGGGCCGCCCCTCCGCCGGGCGCTCCGCGAGCGGCTCGGCGAGCTGTGGGACTTCCCGCGGGCAGGCGCTCCGTGGAGGCGCGGCGCCCGCTGGTTCCAGCTCCGGAACGCCGGCCTGCAGGACCAGGACGTCCTCTGGACGGCCGACGGGCCCGAGGCGGAGGGCAGCCCGCTCCTCGATCCGAACCGGCTCAGCGCGCAGGGCACGACGGCGGTCGCCGCGGTGGCCGTGGCCGAGAGCGGCGAGCTCGTCGCGTGCGCCACGAGCGACGCCGGCTCCGACTGGCGCACCTGGCGCGTCCGACGCGTCGCGACCGGCGACGACCTGCCCGACCGGATCGCCTGGAGCAAGTTCTCGTCGGCAGCGTGGACGCACGACGACGCCGGCTTCTTCTACGGCCGCTACCCCGAGCCGCCCGCGGACGCCGCCTACGACGCGCCGAACCGGGACATGGAGCTCCGCTACCACCGCCTCGGCACCGATGCGGCCGAGGATCGGCTCGTCTTCTCTGCTCCACAAGAGCCGGAATGGGGCTTCGAGCCGGAGGTGTCGGACGACGGCCGGCTCCTGGTGATCAGCGTCGGGCGGGGGACGGACCCGGAGAACCGCATCTATGTCGCGGACCTGACGAGGGGGGTGGAGGAGGCGGAGGTGCGCCCGCTCCTCGACGCGGCCGACGCGCGCTACGAGCACATCGCCACCGTCGATCGGACGCTCTACCTGCTCACCGACCGCGACGCTCCGCTCGGTCGCGTCATCGCCGTCGCCGTCGACGACCCAGGGCGTCCGCGCGAGATCATCCCGGAGGGCGACGATGCGCTCGAGCGGGTCCGCCTCGTTGGGGACCGCTTCGCGGCCGTC
>JAPVSP010000238.1:0-4928 GCA_047519685.1 Chloroflexota bacterium | reverse complement strand
TCGTGAGCGGCTGTGGGCTGATCAGGCGGCTGACCGACTCGTAGGCGGCGAGGAGTGCCGAGCCCGCGATCATGAGGAGGACGAAGAGCCCCGCGAGGTCCTCGGCGCGCCTGTAGCCGATGGTGTAGCGACGGGTCGCGGCGCGCGCGCCGAGCGCGAAGGCGATCCAGAGCGGACCCGCGGTCAGCGCGTCGCTGAAGTTGTGGATCGTGTCGGCGAGCAGTGCGACCGAGCTCGACACGACGACGACGGCGAGCTGGGCGACCGCCGTGATACCGAGCAGGACGAGCGAGACCTTCAGAGCCCGGATCCCGCGGGCGTCGCTCGTCAAGGCGTCATCGATCGAGTCGCCAGGATCGTGGCTGTGGGCCGCGAGCGGACCGAGGAGACGGGCGAGCCGCCCGTGCTGGTGTCCATACTCGTGCGGGAGCTCGTGGCCGTGCGGGTGACTCATCCCGCCGAGTCTCGGCCGCCTTCCCCGATGAGCAACCGGCCAATCGGCCCATTGTGGTGTGGCTGGCGTTATTCGGGGATGATCTCGGAGTCTTCCGCGCGGCACGAAATACGGTTGCCCACCAGTCGGACTCGCTCACTGCGGACCAGCTCGACCAGGCCATTCAGATCGGTGAACGCCTATCGCGGAGCCTCGATGATCGGCTTGGTGGGCACACGAGGACGTCCGAGCAGGCGACCCGGGTCTACCGACCCGAGCAAGGCAGCTTCACGGCCGGCAACTTCGGGCTCCCCCATCGACTACCCCCTCCGTGGCGTTGACAGGTCGTAGATAAGGAGTCCCGAAGTTGCCGCTCCCGACCGGGAATGGGCCGCAGGTAGCGGGATCCCGATGATCAGCGGTGTCCGGGCGCCGAAGCTGGCGCCCGATCATGGAAACACGTGCGGCGGCGTGATCGTCCGATCCGTCAGTGAAGCAGCTTCTTCTCAGCCTCATCGATTGTGCAGGCGCGGGCGTCGCCGTCGCCGGTACGACCGTCGAGCTTGGCCTGGGCGACGCGCAGGCGGCCACGACGAGGGCGCTCGAGGACTCACGCGACCTGGGTGGCGAACGATTGGGTGGCGACTTAGGAGCCCCTGTGCCCAGGACGGCGAGTGCCCGATCCCAGCCATCACAGACCTGACCACCGCCCAGCCGCCGGGCTAGAAGACGATCGCGTCGATCAGTCCCCGACCTCGTCCGCCCGGATCCGCTCGATCCCGCGGTCAGTCTCGTACCAGAGCACGCCGTCGGGCGCCATGGCCAGCGAGCGGGCCGACGCGGCCACGACCCGCCAGACGCCGCCCTCGTACCGCTGCAGGCCGAGGTCGCGATCGATCCGCCACGGGTGCCCGTCGGGGGCCATGGGCCCCCCATCGTTGACGCTGGACTCGACCGTCGGGCCGGAGATCGTCGACCAGCGGCCGTCGCGCAGCATCACCACCCATACGCGACAGGGGCAGCCGTCGACGTCCTCGTCGAAGACGGTGGCGAGGAGGCTGCCGCCGGGACCGCCGGAGAGGTCCGCGACCTCGTGGACCTGCCCGTCCCCGAGCGGATCGACGAGGCCGCACGTCGCGCCATCCGATCTCGCGAGTCCGCGTCCGCCCCCCCACAGCCAGCCTCCGACGTAGACAGCGGCGTCGGTCGTCGTGGCGATTGTGTGGATCTGCGTCGGGCATTCGACCGACCGAGCGGTGTAGCCCGCCCCTTCTCGTCTCAGGCCGACGAGCTCGCGACCCTGCGCGAACCAGACCGTCCCGTCCGGGGCGACGACCAACCCGGCCGAGGTGACGCCGGACGCGGCCTTCCAGGCGACCTGCCAGACTCCGTCGCGGAGCACGGCGACCGTTGTCTCGCCCGCGACCCAGAGCGCCCCGTCGGGGCCGAGCGCCAGGCCGCTCACCATCTCGCCGTCGAGCAGGGGCGCGATGAAGGGTCCCTGCCACGCATCGCCGACGTAGTGCCACAACCCCATCGGGACGTTCCCCACGGGCGCAGCATGTTCGCCAAGTCCCCCCACGACCCCGGTGTAGTTCGGCGTGATCGTCCACAGCTCGTCGCCCGAGACCGCGAGAGAGATCCCGAGCTCCGGGGTTCCGGTCAGCAGCGGGTACGGGCGTTCGAGCAGGCGCGAGGCGCCCGCCGCGAGCAGGCCACCGACGAGCGCGAGGGCCAGCATGGCGGCGATCGCGATCCAGAGCCAGCGCGCCGAGCCGGATGCGAGACGGGGCGGGGCAGCGAGCCCGTCCCACGGTCGCGCGGATGGGGCGGGTGTCCGCCGGACGGCATCGAGGGCGATCTCGGCGAGGTCGGCGGGATCGGCGCGCCGAGCGCGGCGCACGAGCATGGTCTCGATCGCGGCGTCCGAGAGCTCGAGCCGCTCGTTCATCGCCGCTCCTCCTCGAGAGCGCGGGCGAGCGCGGCGCGCGCCCGATACAGCCGCCACATCACGGTGCCTGACGGGACGCCGAGGGTCGCGGCGACCTCCTCGACGGATCGATGCTCGAGGTGGTGGAGGACGAGGATCGCGCGCTGTGGCAGGGGCAGCCGCTCGAAGGCTCGCTCGAGCTCGTCGAGCCCACCGTCCTGGTCCTCCGGCCCCGCGCCCGGACCTCGCCCGTGAAACCTATCGTCGACGAGATCGATCCGGATCTCGCGCACCCGCGACCGCCCTCGCCGTCGCCCGACGGCGCGGCATGCGTTGACGACGATCCGGCCGAACCAGGCGTCGAAGCGGTCGGCCTCACGCAGGGCGTGGATCCCGCGCCACGCATCGAGCAGCGCGTCCTGGACGGCGTCCCGCGCGTCCGATTCGTTCCCGAGGATCGCGAGCACCCTCCGGAAGGAGGGTTCGATGCATGGGGCGACGAGCGCTTCGAACGCGCGCTCGTCGCCTCGGCGTACGCGGTCGACCAGTGCGTCCCGCCCCGCGACCGAGCCCAGCGCTCCCGTCGCGGCCCCGACGCCGCCGGCCCCGAGGCGGCCGGCGTCGAGCGTCACCGCTCGCGGCTCGTCGATCGCGCGTCCGCCGAAGTCCCGTCCCATCCTGCTCGCCTCGTCGAGGCTGCCCTACCTGGCGGCTCCCCGCGAGTGCCGGAGGTCGCCAGTCGCGGTCACCGCCCCGATCGGTCGGACGCGGCGTACTGGATGACGCCGTCGAAGGTCCCGGACGTGTAGTTGGCCACCAGGTCGCCGACGGGGCTGGCCGTCCCGCTGCCCGCGGCATGCGCGAACCGTCCCGTCCCGCCGATGACCGTCCAGTCGAGCTGGATCAGCGACAGGGGTCCTGAGGCCCCCATGACGATCTCGAACGTGCCCGAGTCCGCGAGCACGAGCCGGTCGCCGTTCGCAGCGGTCAGCGTCACCGTGCCCGGGCCGAAGTGCCCCGTCGTCGGCGAGTCGAGCCACGTGCAGTGGGTGATGACGAAATCGACGGCACCGAGATGGCTGAACTCGCCGCCGCCGGTCCCCGTGTATCGCGCGCCGGCTCCCGCCGGACACGTGTCCGGTGCGCTCATCCCGTCGTGACCCCCGACGGACCCGTGGATCGGGACGGTCACGGCGCTGTCCGCCGCGACCGGGGACGCCAGGACGAGACAGATCGTCGCCGCCGCGACGTACGCCAAGAGCCGCTTCATCGCTTCCCTCGCTTCCCTCACGCCCGTCCAGCGTCGCTCGGGTCGACCGGCGTGGACGTCGCACCGACCGTGTCACCCGTATCGATGCCGCGGGCGGGAGACGCATTGGCCCGGGCGGGGCATGTACCACGGCGTGGAACGGTTGCCTCCTCCTGGTCGAGCCGGCTTCTGCCCGGCCTGGGCCGTTGGTCAAAGCACCGCAACACGCCGGATGAAGTGGCGCAGCTCGACCCCGGGATGGCCGCGTACCTCGAGGGCCTCCTTCATGAGTACGGCTTGTTGGTCGCGGGCTGGTCGGCCGAGTACGACGCTGGGCTCCGAGCCGTTCCTCTGGCGGCTGGGGCCGGACGCTACGGGTCGCATTGGACGTCACGTGGCGAGCTACAGGCCGAGGCCAAGGCGCTCGTTGAATCGCTGGGCGCGCGCTCAATCCGCATTACCGACGCGGACTCCTTCTTCGACGCACTTCTGGAGGCTGTGAAGTCGGTCCAGGAGCTGACCTGCCGCGGCCCCCCTCGAGGATGAGGTAGCTGTCGCGACCGCGAAGCGGCTCCTCCCCGCGCCAGAGGGTCGAATCGCGCTCAATGACCTCGTGGCGGCAGAGGTTGAACGAGTTCGGGAAATGGCGGCGGGACCACGCCCGACGTCCATGACTAGCCCTGAGGAGTTTCGGGAATGGCTTGAACACCTGAGCGGCGGCTGCCAGCAGCTCGCGCGCCTATACGTCACGATCGGCTCCTGGGGGCGGGGCGATCAGGGCGATGTTCTAGTCCGCGGGCTTGAGCGGTTGTCGTGGTGGGGTCTCGAGAGTGGCATCGTGATCCTGCTGCAGTAGCGGTTGTATCCCGCGCCTCGAACCTCCCCGAAGTGTGTGCCGCGTGCGAGTCAGTCTTGCTCGAGGCGCCGGCCCGCTCAGGCCATCCGCTCCCGACCCCGCTGAGCGGGGGGAACCGGAGTGCGGGGCGGGGAGCTGCGGCGAAGGCCGACGACAGTTCTCGAGGCCATGAGCGGGCGACCGTCCGGCGAGCGTGTGCCTGGTGTGGTGGACCGACGCCGTCGAATCGACTGACGTGCTCGCCAGCGTGCGCCGAGGCGTCCCACGATGCGTCGATGCCGGACTTCCTCGCGGCCGGGCTCGCGGCGCTCGAAACCTCGAGGAGTACACGGGTCTCAGAGGCCGGCCGAGAACGGATCCGGCTGGCCGCCCGGAAGCACCTGGCGGCGGGGCGTCGATGGCAACGCGAACACGGGTGGCCGCCGGACTGGTATGCCTACCGTCGGGAGATCCTCCCGAG
>JAPVSP010000237.1:0-7723 GCA_047519685.1 Chloroflexota bacterium | reverse complement strand
GCGACCTGGACGCGGCGCTCGAGTACTACAGCCTGCTCCATGAAGACGGCCGATCGATCCCGGCACTGCTGGTCGTCTCGGAAGAGACGCTCGAGCGCTTCGCCACAGAAGGTGGGTCGGCCGACGACGAGTACGTGACCCGCCCGTACTCCGCCGAGTCGATCCGCTGGCGGGTCGAGGCGATGTGCATCCGGTCGGCCACCATCGACGACGGCTCGGGTTCCGCCGTCCTGTCCGGCGATGCCGGGACCGGCCGGAGCTGGGCGAACCTCGCCACGATCCTGGTCGTCTTCAACCCCAAGGGCGGCGTGGGCAAGACGACCGTGGCGATCAACCTCTCGGCGGCGATCCAGGCGCGCGGCGACCGCCAGGTGCTGCTCGTCGACGCCGATACCGTGACTGGCCACATCCTCACGTCGTTCGGGCTCGACGCGGTCCCCACGCTGGCCGATGCGTGGGCCGACGAGCGGGAGGGCGGCTCGGTCGTGCCGATCGCCCAGGTCGCGGCGCCGCACGCCAGCGGCCTGCGCGTCCTCTCCCTGACGAACAGCCCCCTCCACACCGAGCTGCTGGACCCGGAGCGCGTCGCCAGCTACCTCGAGGCGGCACGCCGCGCGTTCGACGTCATCGTCATCGACCTCCACCCGTCGTACAGCTCGCTGAATCGCGCCCTCTTCGGCATCGCCGACCGGATCCTCGTGCCGGTCACCCCGGACGTGCCCGCCCTTCGCGCCGCGATCCAGCTGCGCGACGTGGCCGCCGACCTCGGCATCCGTGAGAGGCTGGCGATGATCGTCAATCGGGCGAACAGCGGCGTGTCCGTCGAGGACATGGAGCGAACGACCGGCATGACGGCGCTCTCGCTCATCCGTTCGGGTGGGCTGCTGTTCGTCCACGCGGCCAACGAGGGCCGGACGGTCATCGACCGGTACCCGAAGGAGAAGGTCAGCGAGGACTTCTTCGCGCTGGCCGACCGGCTCCTTGCGCCGGCCGTGAAGCTCGGTCCGGCCGGGGTCGCCGCTCGCACCGGCTTCCGTCTGTTCGGCCGGACCAAGGATCCCGTCCGCGCCTGATCGGGGATCGGCCGGGTCAGCGGCCGGTCCCTCGTCGGCTCGAAGAGCGCGACCCTGGAACACCGACCGGCCCGGTCGCGACGGGCCTCAGCGGCTGCGATCCTGCCAGCTGATCCCGCCGAGCGGCTGCCCCGGAAGCGGCCGGGGGCGGATCCCGGTCCGTCTGTCGACCTGCTCGACCCCCCGCAGGTAGAAGCGGTTGACCAGGATCGTGTCGTTCTCCTCGGCGCTCACCTGGCGGTCGGCCAGGTAGGCGACCGCGTCGGTGATCGGGACGAACATCTCCGTCGCCCGGTCCAGGAGGCGTTCCGGCTCCGAGCCGGGATACAGGAAGACGGTCCCGATGACCCGGAACGGCGGCAGCTCGAGCGCCACGTCGTAGGCGATCTTGTGGACCTTGTGCGCGGCCTGCTCGGCCTCGGTCAGGACCGGCAGGGAGTCGGGGCCGGTCAGCACCAGGATGAGGTCGTACGGGTCGACGCTCTGGAGTCCCGCCGCCGGCTCGAGCGGACCCGAGCCGTCCGCCGGGGCCCAGGACATCGCGCTGATCGGGATCGACTCGCGCCGGTTCAGTGTATCGGACAGCCGGCCCTCGAGATGCATCATCCCGACCAGCCGCCACTCGTCGGTCATCGCCTCGAAGGGCATCGGCCGGCCGGGTAGCGTTCGCGACGCGGGCGCGGGTGGGGCCGCTGCGGTCGGCCTGTCGCCCTTCCTTCGGAAGAGGCCGAACGGCACGCCTACTCCTCCTCGGCCTTGCCGGTGTTCTCCCGGATGGTGTCCACGACCGCGGCATCGGCGAGGGTCGTGGTGTCGCCGAGAGCCCGGCCCTCGGCCAGGTCCCGCAGCAGGCGGCGCATGATCTTGCCGGAGCGAGTCTTGGGCAGGTCGGGCACGAACATCAGGTACTTGGGCCGGGCGATCGGGCCGATGACGTACGCGACGTGTTCGCGCAGCTGGACGGCGAGCGCCTCGGACGGTTCCTGGCCGGCCTTGAGGATGACGAACGCGAAGATGGCCTGGCCGGTGATGGCGTCGGTCTTGCCGACGACCGCCGCCTCGGCCACCGACCGGTGGTCGACCAGCGCCGACTCCACCTCGGTCGTGCTGATCCGGTGCCCGGCGACGTTCATGACGTCGTCGACGCGCCCGAGCAGCCAGTAGTAGCCATCCTCGTCGCGCTTGGCGCCGTCCCCGGCGAAGTACATCCCGGGGAACCGGCTCCAGTACGTCTGGCGATAGCGCTCGGGGTCGCCGTAGATGCCCCGGAGCATCGCCGGCCAGGGTCGCTTGAGGACGAGGTAGCCCCCGCCCCCGAGCGGCACGCTCCGGCCCTCCGCGTCCACGACGTCGGCCTCGATCCCGGGGACCGGGAACGTCGCCGAGCCGGGCTTCGTCGTCGTCACCCCGGGCAGCGGGCTGATGAGGATCATCCCGGTCTCGGTCTGCCACCACGTGTCCACGATCGGCGCGCGGCCGCGACCGACGTGCTCGTGGTACCAGAGCCAGGCCTCGGGGTTGATCGGCTCTCCGACCGAGCCCAGGACCCGCAGGGACGAGAGGTCATGGGCGGCGGGGAACTGGGGGCCCTGCTTCATGAACGAGCGGATCGCCGTCGGCGCCGTGTACAGGACGCTGACCTTGTACTGCTCGACGATCTGCCACCAGCGATCCCAGGTCGGCGTGTCGGGCGAGCCTTCGTACAGGATCCCGGTCGTCGCGTTCGCGAGGGGCCCATAGACGATGTAGCTGTGGCCGGTCACCCAGCCGATGTCGGCCGCGCACCAGTACACGTCGTCCGGCTTGACGTCGAAGATCGCCTCGTGGGTGAAGGAGGTCCCGAGGAGGTAGCCGGCCGTGGTGTGGACGATCCCCTTCGGCTTGGCGGTGGTGCCCGACGTGTACAGCAGGTACAGCATGTGCTCGGAGTCGACCGGCGTCGGTGGGCAATGGTCGCTCTGGCGGTCCACGATGTCGTGCCACCAGTGGTCGCGGTACGGGACCATGTGGACGCCGTGCCCGATCCGGTTGACCACGATGACCGACTCGATCGTCGGCGTGTCCACGAGGGCCTCGTCGGCGTGGTGCTTGAGCCCGACCTCCTTCCCCCGCCGGTACCCTCCGTCGGCCGTGATGAGGACCTTGGCGCCGCAGTCGTTGATCCGGCCCGACAGGGCCTCGGCCGAGAAGCCCCCGAAGACGACGGTGTGGGGCGCCCCGAGGCGCGCGCAGGCGAGCATCGCGATCGGCAGCTCGGGGATCATGGGCAGGTAGATCGCCACCCGGTCGCCCTTGCGGACCCCGAGCTCCTTGAGCGCGTTCGCGCACCTGCCGACCTCGCGCTGGAGGTCGGCGAACGTCAGGGTCCGGGTGTCACCGGGCTCGCCGATCCAGTGGTACGCGACCTTCTCGCCCAGCCCCCGCTCGACGTGCCGGTCGATGCAGTTGTAGGCGATGTTGAGCTCGCCCCCGACGAACCACTTCGCGAACGGCAGGTCCCACTCGAGCGTTCGGCTGAAGGGCGTGTACCAGCCGATCCGCTCCCGCCCCAGGCGGTCCCAGAACGCGACGTAGTCGCGTTCGGCCTCGGCATACAGCGCCTCGGTGGCGTTGGCCTGGGCGACGAAGGCGGGACCCGGCGGGAACGTCCGCCGCTCGGCGAGGAGGTTCTCGATCTCCGCTGCGTGGGACGTGCTGGCGGCCTCGGGCTCGACGCTCACGGGGGTCCTCTCCGGTTCGACCGATCCTGGTGCCGGCCATTCTACGTCCCGCCCGAGCGGCAACATGCGAGTCGGCGCGGTCGTGCGACGCTCCCGACGCGGGTCGGACGGCTGACGAGGCGGGGGGCGCGTGAACGGCACCTCCGACGATCCCGCCGGGTGGGTGCGCGTCCGCTCAGTCGGCGTCGGCTGCAAGGTCCTCGTCGGTCGGTCCGGGGGGTGGCCCGGACGGCTCGCCGAGGGGCCCGCCGGCGATGACGACGCGAGCGGGCCGGGGCAGCTCGATCCCGTTGACGCGGAAGGCCTCGAGCAGCCGCTTGCGCAGCTCGCCGGCGGCCGACCAGCGATCGGAGGCGCGCACGTTGCCGAGGATCTTCAGCGTGACGCCCAGCTCGGCGAGGGCCTCGACGCGCTCGACGCGGGGCGGCTCCAGGACGCGCCGCTTCCAGACCGGGTCGGCCGCAAGGTCCCGGCCGACCTCGTCGACGATCGCGATCGCGCGGTCGATGTCCGTGCCGTAGGCGACCGTGACGTCCTGGTTGATCCGGCCCCAGGTCCGGGTCAGGTTGGAGGTCACCTTGATCTCGCCGTTGGGCACCGTGTGGACGACGCCCTCGATGTCGCGCAGGGTCGTCCTCCGGAGGCTGAAGTCCTCGACCGTCCCGGAGACCCCGGCGATCTTGACGACGTCGCCCTTCGAGAACTGGTTCTCCAGCAGGATGAGCGTCCCGTTGAAGTAGTCGCGGACCAGGCTCTGGGCGCCGAACCCCACGGCGATCCCGACGACGCCGAGGCCCGCGATGGCCGGGCCGACGTTCAGGCCGAGGATCGCCAGGATCGTGACCGCCGCGATGAGGGAGACGAAGACCGCGACGACCTGGCCCGCAAGCGTCTCGACCGTGTCCATCCGCTTGCGCAGCTCGACCGCGGAGAGCTCCTGGGCGGTCCCCTCGGTCGCCTCGCGATCGAGGATCGTCTTGACGACGCGATGGGCCACGACGCGCGCGATGCGGACCGTCAGGTAGGCGATGACGAGGACGACCAGGATCGGCAGGAGGTCCTGCTGGACGATCTGCCGGAGGGCGGCCTCGATGTCGCTCGGGAGCTTCACGCGTGACGCTCACCCTAGCGTAGCCGGTGGCGGCGCGGGCGAGGGCGGGCCACCCCGGCGTCGGGGCGGGCGCCGGGACCCCGATCGACCTAGGCCGTCGTCCCGCCCAGCCGGACCGAGATGGCCGCGGCGGCCTCGCGGGTCTGCGCGGCCAGCTCCGGCACGCGACGCGGTGTGAGCCGGAAGGCCGGCCCCCAGATGTCGACCGCGGCGATGACCTGGCCTCGGGCGTCGTGGATCGGGGCCGCCACGGCGTTCAGTCCGAGCTCGTACTCCCCGAGCGAGGTCGCATAGCCCCGCCGTCGGATCCTGGCCAGCTCCTCGAGGAGCGGCTCGAGGTCGACGATCGTCCGCTCCGTGTAGCGGCTGAGGCCACGCTTGACGATCCGCACGACCTCGCGCTCGGCGAGCGTGGACATGAGGACCTTGCCCGACGCCACGCAGTGCAGCGGCGTCGACCGGCCGGTCCAGTCCCCGACCGCGATGAGGTTCGGACCGTCCACCTGGGCGACGGTCAACAGCTGATCGGCGTCCAGGACCCCGAGGCTCGTCGTCTCGTGGGTCAGGCGGGCCAGGCGCTCGAGATCGGGGAGCGCGAGCCCGCGCAGGTCCAGCGTGCGCTCGGCCCGCTCGGCGAGCCGGATGACGACGAGCCCGAGCCGGTACTTGCCCGTCTCGTCGTCCTGCTCCACGAGACCGCGCTTCTCGAGCGTCGCGAGCAGGCGCGACGCCGTCGACTTGTGGAGCCCGAGCCGCCGCGCGAGCTCCGTGACGCCCGCCGCCCCCGGGCTCTCCCCGAGGGCGAGGAGCAGGGCGGCCGCCCGGTCGACCGATCGGACGGCGTTGCCGTCGAGTGTCATCGACCGCCTCCTAGTCGGCTGTCGTGAGGTGCTCGGCGACGGCCTCGTGGGGGAGCGCCTGACCGTGTGCCCGCGCCTCCAGCGCTGCATCGAGAGAGTCCGTGAAGATCGACACCACCCGGTCGACCGTGTCGCCTTCGGCGTGCGCCTCGCAGACGAACCAGGGCTCGCGGCTGTCGGGCTCCGGCATCGCCCCGCGGGCGTGCATCCCGACGGCGACCGCGTCGTAGAGCTCGTGGTCGGTGTTCGCCCAGTCACGGTACTCGGAGGGCACCCGGTCCGTGAACATCACCCCGAACATGGCCGGGTGGCCGGTGAAGACGAAGGGCAGGCCCTTCGCCTCGATGACCTCGCGGAGGCCGGCCTGGATCGCCTCGCCCGTGGCGCGGATCGTCTCGAGCGCCGGGGTGTCCCGGAGGATCTCGAGGGTCTTCGTCGCCGCGGCCGCCGCGACGCGGTTCCCGGCATAGGTCCCGCCGTGGCTGACCTTCGACGGCATCATCTCCATGATCTCCCGCCGCCCGCCGAAGGCGGCCGCGGGGTAGCCGTTGCCCATCGCCTTGGCGTACGTCGCCAGGTCCGGCGTCACGCCGAAGTACTCGGCCGCGCCGCCCCGGGCGAACCGGAAGCCGGTCTTCACCTCGTCGAAGATGAGCAGGATGCCGAACTCCCGGGTGAGCGCGCGCATCGCCTGGTGGAAGCCGGGCTGCGGGAGGATCCCCTGGGCGTTGCCGAGGACCGGCTCGACGATGACCGCCGCGATGTCGTCGCCTTCCCGCTCGAACAGCCGCCGAAGCTGGGGGAGGTTGTTGTAGCGAGCCGGGATGATCGTGCTCGCCACCGCCTCCGGGATCCCCCGACCCCAGGCGAGACGCGAGGGAGCGTCCGCGTCGCCGAGCTCGCTGATGTCGTTCGGGAGGACGCTGATGAGGGCGTAATCGTGGACGCCGTGGTACTGGCCCTCGAACTTGACGATCTTGTTCCGCCCCGTGAAGGCCCGGGCGACCCGCATCGCATGCATCGTCGCCTCGGTGCCGGAGACGGTCATCCGGGCCATGTCGACCCAGCCGGTCAGGTCGCAGATGAGCTCGGCGACACGCACCTCGTCCTCGCTCGTCAGCGAGAAGCTGACGCCGCGACGCATCCGCTCGTTGACGTAGTCGTCGACCCGCGGATCGGCATGCCCGAGGATCACCGGCCCGTAGCCCATCCGCAGGTCGATGTACTCGTTGCCGTCGTAATCCCAGACGCGCCCGCCCTTGCCCCGGTCGACGTAGATCGTGTCCTCGCCCCAGGCCCGGAAGTTCGAGTTCGCCCCGCCGGGCAGCCGCTTGATCGCCCGCTCATACATCGCGAGCTGGCGGTCGCGGCGCAGGGTGGGGATCGATCGGGAGGCGGGCTCGGTGGCCATGGTCATCCTCGTGGGGTGGCTCATCGCGCGCGACCGTCCCGCGGCCGTCTCGGGAACGCGAGCGGCCGTTGCGTACCACGGGACGGACGACGGTCGCATCGTGCCATACGGTCCGGGGCCCGTCAACACGAACCTCGTCGCCGGGACGGTGCCGGGAAGCGGATTTCGCGGCCTTGCTGCCATCTACATATGCGTACCGCAGCATGTGTGGCCCGGTATCCGAGGCTCGGGACAGGGCCCGGTCGCGGAGGGCGCGACCGGGCGACCGACCGGCCGCGGGCAGCCAGACTGGGGTCCATGGCCAGCCTCGAGCCCCGCCGGGCCTTCCGCGCCGACCCATCGACCGCCATCAGCTACTGGCTGACGACGGGCCGCGACGTGCCCGAGCCGCCGCCGGCCGCGGACGTCCGCGCCGACGTCGCCATCGTCGGCGGGGGCTTCACCGGACTCTGGACGGCGCTCCAGCTGACCGAGGCCGCGCCGGATCTGCGGGTCGTCCTGCTCGAGATGGAGACGATCGGCTACGGCGCGAGCGGCCGGAACGGTGG
>JAPVSP010000236.1:0-5272 GCA_047519685.1 Chloroflexota bacterium | reverse complement strand
TCGACCGGGATCCAGCCCGCGTCGCCGGCGAGCTTGGATTCGCGGACCACCGCTGGCGCTCGATGGGGTGGAACGCCGGCAAGGAGGTCGTACCCGACGCGGCTCCCGTCCGCGAAGACGATCTCGCGACTGCCGGGCTCGAAGCGCTCGACCCGGCTCCCAGGATGGAAGCGGATGCCCTTCGCGCCCATGAGATCGACGACGGCCGCACCCATCACCGGACCCGCGACCGGCATCGGCGCGGGCTCCGGGCTGTAGACGTCGACCTCCGAGTGCTCGCGGATGCCCCGGCGGCGGAGCTCGTCGTCGAGCAGCAGGGCCGCCTCGTACGGCGCGGCGGGGCACTTGTAGGGCAGGGCCGCGACCGTCACGACGACGCGGCCGCCCGGGAACGTCTCGAGCGCCCGCGCGCAGGCCGCCGCTCCCTCCGGCGAGAAGAAGTCGAGCGCCGCCTCGCGGTAGCCGGGCATGGCGTCGCGGTCCGGCTCCGCCCCGAGCGCGATGACGAGCGCGTCGCCTTCGAGGACCCCGGCCACCGTCTCTGCGCGACGGGCGATCGGGTCGATCGAGCGGACCTCGGCCTCGACGAGCTCGACGCCCGGCGCCAGCAGCTCGCGGAGCGGCCGCTCGATCTGGTCGCGCCGGCGGCGGCCGACCATCAGCCACAGCAGGGACGGCTGGAAGAGGTGCCGGCGTTCGCGCTCGATGAGGATGACCCGATCGGCCGGATCGAGCCGGCGTCGGAGCTCGTTGGCCGTGACGAGACCGCCGACTCCGCCGCCGAGGACGAGAACGGTCCGAGGAGCCATCAGAACGTGACCACCTTGTCGGCCCAGATCGTCCAGGTCGTCAGCTCGGCCAGGGACGAGCGGTGGGCGCCCTCGACGAGGGGCTCATCGGCCATGCCCCGTGCGTCGATGCAGGTCCCACAGGCCCCGACGGCGATCCCCCTGGGGGCGAGACCCTTGAGTATCCGCTCGAGGTTGTAGTAGCCCTCGGGGGTCTTCTGGGCCGGCTTCGCCGCGGTGACCGAGTCGCCCATCAGGAAGACGCGGAGCTCGACCTCCTCGGCCTTGGCGAGTGAGAGGGCGAGGCGCAGCCCGTTGTAGGTCCGCTCATTGCCGTAGGCGGGCTCGTTGAGGATGATGAGCATCTTCACGACGCGGTGTCCCTGTCTCTCACCTGCCGCGGCGGATCTGGCCGCGGCCCGGTTGCCTTATCCAAGCATTCCAAGGACCATTAGAATAGCAGCCGCGGAGAGCGGTCGCGGAGAGCGGTCGCGGAGAGCTGCCGAAGCCCGGAGGCGCACCTGGTGCGAGCGGAACGAACAGGCGCGATCGCCCCTGATCGGACAGCGATCGACGAGTTGCACGAGCAGTTCGCCCGGATCGGCCGCGCGCTCGCCAACCCGCACCGGGTCGAACTCCTCGACCTGCTCGCCCAGGGCGAGCGCAGCGTCGAGGTCCTCGCGGCACGGGCCTCCATCTCGGTCGGCCTGGCGTCGGCGCACCTCCAGGCGCTGCGGCGCGCGGGCCTGGTCGTCTCGCGTCGGGATGGGAAGCGGATCCTCTATCGTCTCGCCGGGGACGATGTGTACGAGCTGCTCACGGCGGTCCGCACCGTCGCCACGGGCCGGCTTGCCGATGCCGAGCTGGCGGCGCGCGCGTACATGGGCGAGCCGGTCGAGGCCGTGAGCCGGGGCGAGTTGCTCGAGCGCGTCCGCTCGGGCGATGCGGTCGTCATCGATCTGCGGCCGACCGAGGAGTACGAGGCCGGCCACATCGCCGGAGCGATCTCCATCCCGCTCGCGGAGCTCGAGGCGCACCTCGCCGACCTGCCGGCCGGCGTCGAGATCGTGGCCTATTGCCGGGGGCCCTATTGCGCGCTCGCCCCGCAGGGCGTCGCGCTCCTCCGACGTGCCGGGCGACGCGCCCGTCGGCTCGAGGACGGCTTCCCGGAGTGGCGACTCGCCGGACTGCCCGTGGCCACCGGGTCGCGCCCGGCATGAGCGAGCCGAACCGCCCGATCTACCTCGACTACAACGCGAGCACCCCGATCGATCGGCGGGTCGCGGCTGTCATGCGGCCGCTCCTCGACAGCCCGTTCGCCAACCCGTCGGCGACCCATCCCGCCGGGCGCGCGGCGCACGCCCTGCTCGAGGGGGCGCGGGCCAAGGTCGCCGATCTCCTTGGGTGCGGACCTGACGAGATCGTGTTCACGAGCGGCGGGAGCGAGGCCGACAACCTCGCCCTCACGGGGGTCTTCTTCGCCCTCCGGGAGCGCGGTGACCACATCATCACGACGGCGGTCGAGCACCCCGCGATCCTCGAACCGCTCCGGTTCCTCGAGCGCCTCGGGGCCCGGGTCACCGTCATCCCCGTCGATCGGACCGGGATGGTCGACCCAGAGGATGTCCGTCGGGCGATCACGCCGCGCACGATCCTCGTGAGCGTCATGCACGCGAACAACGAGGTCGGCACGATCGAACCCATCGCGGAGATCGCCGCGATCGCCCACGAGCACGGCGTGCTCGTCCACACCGACGCCGCCCAGTCGGTCGGCAAGATCCCTGTCCGCGTGGACGAGCTCGGCGTCGACCTCCTCACGATCGCGGGCCACAAGCTCTATGCGCCCAAGGGCGTCGGCGCGCTCTACGTCCGACGTGGCGTGACCCTCGAGCCACTGATCCACGGGGCCGGCCACGAGGCGGGACGGCGGGCGGGGACGGAGAGCGTCCTCCTTGCCGCCGCCCTTGGCGAAGCCTGCGAGCTCGCCGCCGACCTCCGCCTGCTCCAGGAGACCGGTCGCCTGCGCGACCGACTTTGGGACGGCCTTCGCGCCCGCTTCGGCGAGGGAGTCGTCCTGAACGGCCACCCGACCCAACGACTGCCGAACACCCTCAATGTCTCGTTCGTCGGACGGGTCGGGGCGGACATCCTGGCCGGGCTCGACGGTGTCGCGGCCTCGACCGGGGCTGCCTGTCACGCCGACTCGGTGGAGCTTTCACCCGTCCTGCGGGCGATGGGCGTCGAGCCGCGGGTCGGGATGGGTGCCGTCCGTCTCAGCCTCGGGCGGATGACGACGGAGGCCGAGATCGACGAGGTCCTTGATCGCGTCGGTTCTGCCCTCAAGGCGGGCGTGGGGGCGTTCCTTGGCGGCGGGTGATGCCCCGGTGTCGGCAACCGTTCGCGGGCTCGGCTCCGCTCGGCTCGGCGAACGCCACGCAGCCATCATCCCGCCCCACCAGGTCCCCCCTCCGATCCTTGAAGACAAGCACCATGCCGAGCCGTCGGCGTTCACCCCCTGAGAAGGTCCTGCGCGAGGCTCGTCGCCAGAAGGGCCTGCCGATCCGGCTGCGAGTACTCGCTGAGCATCACTTCGGCTGGTCAGATCGCGCCCCTCGGATCACCGCCCTACTTCATCCTCATCGACCGGACCCTCCGGGACGAGGGGACGAGCAATCACTACCTGCCACCGGCCCGCCACGCCGAGGCGGATCCGACCCTCGTCGATGCGGCGGAACGTGCCCTTGCCGACGTCGACTTCGCGGTCGTGCGCGGCGGCGCGTGGACGACCGACGCCCCGTTCCGCGAGACGTCGATCACGCCAGCAAGTGTGGCATCGATCTCCGATCCGCCTGGGTGCCCGCCTCCCTGCGGTGCCTCCCAGCCTGACGGCCGGCCCGGCCGATGGTCAGGCGAACAGGGTCAGGCGTGCACCGACGACCAGGAGGAAGATGCCGAAGGCTCGCTGCGCGACCTCCGGCGGGAGCGACGTCCCGATCCGGGCGCCGACGTAGGCCCCGACGAGGAGGCCGACGGCGATGACAGCCGCCGCCTGGACGTCGACGTGCCCGGCCCGGTAGTACTCGAGCGCACCGAACAGGCCGACCGGCAGGAGGAGCGCCGCCAGGGACGTGCCGGCGGCGGTCGCGATGGGGAACCCCGCGACAAGGATGAGCGCCGGCACGATCACGAGCCCGCCGCCGATCCCGAACAGCCCCGAAAGGACCCCACCGACGAGTCCGATGATCGCGATCGGGACGATGGCTGGCATGGCTCCGAACCCTCTCAGTGGTAGTCACAACCGAGAGTAGCCGCTCGAGACCGCGGAGTCCGGGACGGCGATCACCGGCGCGTTCTCGAATCCCTCGACCCGTTTCTCTTGCGGCTCGCCGGCGCGCCCGACCGGATCTGCGGGCGATGGCATCTCGAATGGTTTGCCCGGGGCCCTGGGGCGGACGCTTGAGCGGTGCGCCCTTGCCCTCGAGGGGAGCACGTGACGGGCGCCCGCGGTGCGACTCCTCTCGCCCCGACCATCAGTGTCGCTTCGATACGGAAGCGTAAGAGGAGGACGGGTCTGTCTTCGTCGTTCTCTTGCCCGGGGTCACCAGATCGGCTTCATCGCGCCTCCAGGGGCTTGACATCGTTCACGACCGTCTCCTGCGAGTGCTGGGCGCTCCCCGAGCGATGCGGCGGGCTCGGCCCATCGTGCGAGGCCCTCCGGTCGCCCCCGCCTTTGCAGACGCCATCGCCATCACGCGTACCTCCTCATTCCCGTCGGGTGCGCGTTCCCGTCCCCGGCGCCTTCTCCGAACCGAAGGCCCCGCCAAACGCGATCGCGCCGGTAAGAAGGGCGAGGCTGATTAGCGCGCCGATCCCGCCTTCCTCGACGAGCAGCCCGGCCTGACCGTCGACGAAGAACGCGAACGCGGCGAGGCCGAGCAGGCCGCCGGCGATCGCCAAGGGTCGCCACCAACCGGGCGCCCTCGGTGCAGCCGCGATCGTCAGCGCGCAGGCGAGGATCACGACGCCGGCGCTGACGTGGAGCACGGCGAGGAGCGTCTTGAGCCCATCGCCGGTGACCGCGTCGCCCAGCAGCATGGAGCTCCCCTGCCAGCCCTTCAGCTGGCTCGGTCCGAGCAGTCCCATCCCCATGAACCGGATGTAGATGAAGCCGTGCGAACCGACCACAAGGGCGATCAGATAGCGCAACCAGGGGTACATCTTGGACCTGCTTCCTCTTGTGGGGCTCCGCTCTTCGCCGTCGAGCCTTGACGCGAATCGGGCGCAGGCCGCTGGAGCATGGCGAGCCGCTCGAACGCCGCCCCCGCCTCGCGGATCAGCTGCCGGAAGCGGGCCACGAAGAACGCAAGGCCAGCTCGCTCGCGGGCTTCGCCCGATCGCGGTCGCGTCGTCATCGACTGGCCTCGGTCGCATCGCGACTCGATCGGTCAGCCGGCCTGGGCACGATCGTGAGCCCGGGCGGCGAC
>JAPVSP010000235.1:0-10585 GCA_047519685.1 Chloroflexota bacterium | reverse complement strand
CGGAGCACGGCCCGACGGAGGGCCGCGTCGTCGCCCGGCGGGCCCTCCGCGAGGCGGGCGACCTCCGGGTCGTCCGGTGCGAGCTCCCGCGCCAGCAGCGCCGCCGCGTGAGGAAGGCCGGCCAGCTCCGCGCCCTCGAGCTCGTCGGCGAGCGCCGCCCGGTCCCCGCCGACCGCGGCGCGGATCGCGTCGAAGTCGCGGGCCGACGCGGCATGCGCACCGGCCAGGCCGGCGCCCGTGTGGCCGGCGTGGTGCGACGCGAGGTCGGCCGGCGGCGACAGCGTGAGGTGGTACACGTGCGTCCGGATCCCGAGCAGCCGACGCACGTCGTCGAACGCCGGCCCCGATCGCTCGTCGAGCAGCCCGAGCGCCGGGACGACGACAGGGTCGAAGAACGAGAGCGTCCAGGCGAGCGGCGGCGCCGACTGCTCCAGCCGGGCCACGTTCCCGCGCGACCCGGCGATGGTCCCGCCCAGCGTCTCGCGCGTGGCGACCAGGTGGAGGTAACGCGTCCCGACGGCCGCAACGGCGAACGACCCAGTGGCGAAGAGCGGGAGACGGCCCTGGACGGCCGGCGGCAGGAGCGAAGCCGCCCGGACGTACGCCGCGTGGACCTCGGCGACGTAGTCCGCGACCGCCCGGCGCATCCGGTCCGGGGCCGGCAGGGTTGGTCTGGGCTCGCTGTTGGCGTCGACCACGCCGTTCCTCATAGAAGAACCGGGGTGTTGATAGCGGAACGATGGGGTGTACTATCGCACAACCTCGACGGCCCGGCAACGGCCCGGCATCCACAGTCCAGCAGAGGCGGCGTCTCCTTCGATGGGCATCATGCGGCTCGGCCACGTCGACGTCCGGGTCCCCGACCTGGACCTCGCGACGGCCTACTACACCCAGGTCATGGGCCTGGTCGAGGTGGCGCGCGAGACGGACAGGGTCTTCCTGAAGTGCTGGGACGAGCAGGACCACCACTCCGTCGTCCTCCGCTACCACCCGCGGCCCGGCCTGGATCACATGAGCTTCAAGGTCGAGGCCGCGGACGACCTGGCCGACCTGGAGAACCGCCTCGAGCGCTACGGCGCGATCGTCCGGCGCATCGCGTCCGGCGAGGAGCGCGCGATCGGCGAGGGCCTGCGCTTCGAGACGCCCTCCGGCCACGTCATGGAGCTCATCCACGACGTCGAGCGCGTCGGCAGCCTCCTGCCGACCCTCAACCCGGTCGCGCCGAGGCCCGAGGGGCTGGTGGGCATCGCGCCGCCCCGGATCGACCACCTGCTCGTCACGGCCGAGGAGGTCGGCGACGCGACGAAGTTCTACCAGGACGTCCTCGGCTTCCGGCTGACCGAGCAGCTCCTCGACGGCGACGGGCACCAGCTCGGGGTCTGGATGGAGCGGTCGCACACGCCGCACGACCTCGCCGTCGTCGTCGGCCCCAACGGCGGGCTCCACCATTTCGCGTTCTGGGTCGACGACTGGGACGAGATCCGGCGCGCGGCCGACACGCTGGCCTACCACGACATCTCGATCGACGTCGGGCCGACGCGCCACGGCATCACCCGGGGCGAGACGATCTACTTCTTCGACCCGCTCGGCAACCGCAACGAGGTCTTCACCGGCGGCTACAAGCCCGACCCCGACTGGGACGTCATCACCTGGACGGAGGACCAGATGGGCCGCGGCATCTTCTACTGGGAGGACGCGATCAACGACCGCTTCCTCACCATGCACACGTAGGCCGGACGATGGGCATCTTCCGACTCGGCCACGTGGAGGTCAGGGTCCCGGACCTCGAGCTCGCGGTGGCGTACTACACGGAGGTCCTCGGCCTCATCGAGGTCCTCCGCGAGCCGGAGCGGGTCTACCTCAAGTGCTGGGACGAGCACGACCATCACTCGGTCGTGCTGCGCTACGCGCCCCGCTACGGCCTCGACCACGCGATGTACAAGGTCGAATCGCCCGACGACCTGGCCGACCTGGAGCGCCGGCTCGAGGCGTACGGCTGCATCGTCCGGCGGATGGCCGCCGGCGAGGAACCGGGCGTCGGCGAGGGGCTCCGGTTCGAGGCGCCCACGGGTCACCAGCTCGAGCTGGTCCACCGCGTCGAGAAGGTCGGCAACCTCCTCCCCCGGACGAATCCCGCACCGGCACCGCTCGACCTGCGGGGCATCCATCCGCCGCGCATCGACCATGTGTTCCTCACCTGCGAAGACGTCGACGGCGCGACCGACTTCTTCCGGGACGTCCTCGGCTTCCGGCTGACCGAGCAGCTCATGGCCCGTGACGGGCACCGGCTCGCGTCCTGGCTGGAGCGCTCGCACTCGCCCCACGACCTGGCGATCGTCACCGGTCCCCAGGGCGGCCTCCATCATTTCGCCTTCTGGCTCGACGACTGGAACGAGGTCCGCAAGGCAGCGGACATGCTCGCCTTCCACGGCGTCAAGATCGACATGGGACCCACCCGCCACGGCGCGACCCGCGGCTACACGATCTACTTCTTCGATCCCGTCGGGAACCGGAACGAGGTCTTCACCGGCGGATACTGGCACGACCCGGACGCCGAGCCGATCACCTGGACCGAGGATCAGATGGGCAAGGCGATCTTCTACTACGAAGGCGCGATCAACGAAGCCTTCCTCACCGTGCATTCGTGACGGCCGCGCCTGCGATGGGTCGAGAGCGCTGATGGACGATCGCGACGATGGCCTGAGGTCCGGCGGCAACGGCCGCGGCCCCGATGTCTCGCTCCCGCGCACCGAGCGGCCGGACGCGCCGGCCTATCTTCGCGCCTACCAGGAGCGTCGGGCCCGGCGCGAGCCCGAGTCCCCGGTGGACGCGCCGGCCATCGGCGGGGGGATCGGCGACGAACCCGACGTCCCGCTCTACCTGCGCCGCTTCCGGGCGCGAAGGCGTGACGGAGCCTCGTCGATCCCGCTCGCCGAGGCGGTCCCGGGCGACGAGGCCCCGACCTGGACGGATGCGTGGGCCCAGACCTCGCGCTCGAGCGAGCTGGTCCTCCCGCCGCCGGAGCGGCCCGCTCGCGGGGGCGCCGACGCCGTCGTCGACGTCCACCTCGTCCGCCACGGCGAGACCCAGGGCTACTCGGTCAACGCCGGCCTCACGCCGATGGGCCGCTGGCAGGCGCACCGCCGTGGCCACGACCTCTCGAAGGGGGTCCGCGACGGCGACCCGGTGCGGATCGTCTGCGCGCCGACCGCCCGGGCGATCCAGACGGCCGAGCAGATCCGCCGGGGGCTCGACGATGGCCTCCTGATGTGGGCCAGGAGCGCGCCGGTCGAGGGGCCGTTCCCGATGCCCGAGTTCCGCAATTTCAGCGTCTGGACGCCCACCGGCGAGAAGGACGTGACGTCAGCGTTCCGCGAGTACCACGCGGTGTCCGAGCGATACGACCGTCTCGCGCTGGGCGATCGCCCGCTGTGGCTCGTCGAGATCGACCGCTTCTACCGGATCCAGATGGGCGGCGGCGACCCCATCCACTTCTGGATGACGGTCCCGCTGGTCGACTTCGAGCCGCCGTCGGCGGTCGTGCTGCGGTTCTGGGCCGGCATCGCGGAGGCCGTCCGGGCGACGCCCGAGGGCGGGCGGGTCCTGGTGGCGACGCACTCCGGACCCATCCGCGCGTTCGCCACCTGGGCGCTGGGCCACGACGCGGGCGAGCCGTACAACGTCGAGGAGGTCCGGGTCAAGGTCCGCCGGGACCTCCGCGAGGCCCAGGTCACGTATCGCAACCGGACCGCCAAGATCCAGGTCCCGAACGCCGGCGAGTGGGGCAGCTGGTGGAGCGAGCGCGCCGCGGCGGCCGCGGCCGGCGTCCTCCCCGGGCAGCCCGTGGCGGCCCAGGCGTCGGCCTCGGCCTGAGAGATGCGTGCATGCGCCCCATGACCACCCCTCGCGCCACCGCCCCCCGGGGGCAGGCGACCGATCCCAGGAGGAGTCACCGGTGCTGAGCGAAGAACGGAACGCGACGCTGACCCGCGTCGGCAAGGGCACTCCCCTGGGCGAGATGCTCCGCCGCTACTGGTTCCCGGTCGCCTTCACCAGCGACCTGGACGACTTCCCGATGAAGAAGGCCCGCCTGCTCGGCGAGGACCTGGTCGTCTTCAAGCTCGAGGGCGGCCGGTACGGGCTGCTCGAGGAGCTGTGCCCCCATCGCCGCGCCTCGCTCGCCCACGGCGTGACGGAGCCCGAGGGGATCCGCTGTGGCTACCACGGCTGGCTCTTCTCGCCGGACGGGGAATGCCTGGAGCAGCCGGCCGAACCGGCCGATTCGACGTTCCGCGACCGGATCGAGGCGACGGCCTACCCGGCCCAGGCGCTGGGCGGCCTCGTCTGGGGCTACCTGGGGCCCGCTCCGGCCCCGCCGCTCCTCCAGTACGACATCTTCACCTGGACGGACGTCGTCCGGGATGCCGGGTGGGCGATCCTGCCCGTGAACTTCATGCAGATCATGGAGAACGCCGTCGACCCGACGCATGTCGAGTGGCTGCACGGGCGCTACGCCAACTTCATCCGCACCCGGAAGGGCCTGCCGTCCGCGCTGACCTTCACCCGCAGGCACGCGAAGATCGCCTTCGACCCCTTCGAGTACGGGATCATCAAGCGCCGTCTCTACGAGGGCCAGAGCGAGGAGGCGGACGACTGGAAGATCGGCCATCCGCTCGTCTTCCCGTACATGATGAAGGTCGGGGGCGGCGCCCACCGGCAGATGCAGATCCGCGTCCCGGTCGACGACACGACGACCTGGTTCATCCTCTACTCGACGCATAGGCCCGTCGGCGTCGCACTGCCGCCCCAGGAGCGCTTCCCGAACTATCAGGTGCCCTGGATCGACGAGCGGGGCGACTACATCGTCGACTACGTCGAGGGCCAGGACATCATGGCCTGGGTGACGCAGGGGGCGATCGCGGACCGGACCCGTGAGCACCTGGGCAAGGGCGACACCGGGGTCATCCTCCTGCGCAAGATCGTCTTCGAGAACATCGACCGCGTCGCGCGCGGCGAGGATCCGCTCGGCGTCACCCGCGACCCGGAGGTCGCCCGCTACATCGACCTGCCGATCGAGCAGGACAAGTTCGGCGGCGGGGCGGCCTTCGAGTGGGAGTTCCTCAACGCGGCCAGCACGCGCTACAGCCCGCAGATCGATCACCTCCGCGAGATCTACGCCCACGCCGAGGCGGCGCACCGGGCGCTCGCCGGTGCGACGAGCCGCTGAGCGGTGAGGCCGATGCCGCGAGCCCGGCGGGGGACCGGTCGATGAGCCGGCGATCGAGGCTGCCCGACGGCTACGTGGAGCGGGCGGTCGCGGAGATCCTCGCCTCGAGCGGACCTGGGCGTGTGGTGCCGCACGTCCCGTTCACCTCCTGTCCCGGCTGCGGGGCCCGGCTCACGGACCCGGCCAGCTTCGTCCAGGAGTACTGGGTCGCCGACGAGACCCGGTTCATGGTCTGGTGCCATGTCTGCGGCGGGACGTACACGGTCGTCCCGGTCGAGCGGTTCGTCGGGACCGAGGCGGTGGAATGAGCGCGAGGTGTCGATGACCGAGCGGCACACGGCGTTGGCGTAGCGGGGCGGGGCGGGGCCCCATCGAGGCAGGGCCGTCCGGGCGGGGTGCGACGGCCAAGGACAGTCAGCAGGGCCGCTCCGAGCGGCGTCCCAACGAGGAGGAGCAGCGCGCATGGTCGATACCACCGAGCCGCGCACCGAGCAGCGCTTCCCGAGCCCGTTCGAGGTCTCGGCGCCCGTCGGCGCCGAGGGCTGGCAGCGGATGTACCCCTACTACCTGTTGTTCTCCGAGGACGACCGGGCGTGGGAAGACAGCATGCTCTGGTTCCAGGACGGCATGCATCATCCCGAGGTCCTCTACCCCTTCGACACCATCACCCACGAGTGCTGGCGCGTCGCCCTGGGCCAGTACAACACCCGGGTCTTCTCCGTCCCGCCGGCCTACGGCATCGAGCAGCGGGTGCTCAACGGGTTCCTCTACATCGCGGCGGTCCCGGTGGCGGACCCGTCGACCATCCCCGCCCGCGTCGAGACGTTCATGAAGCGGGCGGGCCACTACTACGGGAACTGGGACGCGATCTTCGAGGACTGGAAGGTCAAGATGACGCAGGTCATCTCGGACCTGAAGGGGCTCGAGGTCCCGCGGCTCGGCAAGCTCGAGCCCGAGTCGGTCGTCTTCGATCACGAGGGCCAGACCGGCGGTTACGCGCTGCTCGAGGCCTACAACAAGGCGATCGACAGCATCTTCCTCGCCTGGCAGTACCACTTCGAGATGCTGAACCTGGGGTACGTCGCGTACCTCAACCTGTTCGGCTTCTGCAAGCAGGCGTTCCCCGGGGTCAAGGAGGAGACGCTCGCGCAGATGGTCGCGGGCGCCGACATCCTCTTCTTCCGCCCTGACGACGAGCTCAAGAAGCTCGCCCGGAAGGCGCTCGACCTGGGGATCGGCGACCGCCTGCGGGCGCCCGGACGACCGGAGGCGATCGTCGAGTCGCTCCGTTCGGATCCCAGGGGCGCCCAGTGGGTGGCGGCGCTCGAGGCAGCCCAGGACCCGTGGTTCTACTACTCGAACGGCGCCGGGTTCTACCACCACCTGCGCTCCTGGATCGACGACCTGTCCGTGCCCTGGGGCGCGATGCTCGGCTACATGGATCGCCTCCAGCGCGGCGAGAGCCTCGACCGACCCAAGCAGGAGATCCTCGACCGGCGCGACCGGCTCACCTCCGAGTACCGGGAGCTGCTGCCGACCGACGAAGACAAGGCGACGTTCGACCAGAACCTCGGCCTGGCGCGGACGGTCGCGACGTACATCGAGGACCACAACTTCTACGTCGAGCACTGGTACCACACCGTCTTCTGGAACAAGATCCGCGAGTTCGGAGACCGGCTGGTCGAGGGCGGGGTCATCGCCGAGCGCGACGACCTCTTCTACATGAACCGCTGGGAGGTCGGCCAGGCCCTCTACGACATGGTCGCCAGCTGGGCGTCGGGCGCCCCGAGCCAGGGGCCGGCCCACTGGCAGCGCGAGATCGCCGAGCGCAAGCGGATCTGCCAGGTCCTGGCGGCCGCCGGTCCGAGCACGCCGGCGCTCGGGCCCGTCCCCGACGAGATCACCGAGGCGTTCACCGTGCTCCTCTGGGGCATCACGACGGACCGGGTCAAGATCTGGCTCGGCGCCGGCGGTCAGGCGGCCGAGAACGAGCTGCGCGGCGTGCCCGGCTCGCCCGGGGTCGCCGAGGGTCCGGCGAGGGTCGTCCTCACCGCGGCCGAGCTCGACACCGTCCAGGAGGGCGAGATCCTGGTCTGCCCGATCACGGCCCCGTCCTGGGGTCCGGTGTTCGGGCGGATCAAGGCGACGGTCTGCGACATCGGCGGGATCATGTCCCACGCGGCGATCGTCTGCCGCGAGTACGGCCTGCCGGCCGTCGTCGGGACCGGCACCGCGACGAAGCGGATCAGGACGGGCGACCGTCTGCGCGTCGACGCGAACACCGGCGTCGTCACGATCGTGAGCTGACGACGAGGCGATCCTCGTGACCAAGCACGTCCTGCCGCTCGACGTCTGCACGCCGGACGACCGGCTGCGCGTCGGCGGCAAGGCCCTGGGCCTGGGGTCCCTCCTCCGGGAGGGGCTCCGGGTCCCCCCGGGCTTCGCCATCACGACCGACGCCTACCGCGAGAGCGTCATCTGGCCGGGACTCCAGTCCGAGGTCGTGCGCATGCTCGACGGATGCGACACGTCCGAGGCGCAGGCGACCGCCTCCGAGCGGATCCGCGCGATGTTCGAGCGGGCCGAGCTGATGGACACGGTCGCCACGGAGATCGCCATCGCGTACGACCGGCTGGGGGGCGGGCGGCCCGTCCCGGTGGCCGTCCGCTCGAGCGCGACGGCGGAGGACATGGCCGAGGCGTCGTTCGCCGGCCAGCAGGAGACCTACCTGTGGGTCCGCGGCGCCGATGATGTCGTGCGGGCCGTCCGCCGCTGCTGGGGCAGCCTCTTCACGCCCCAGGCGATCGCCTACCGGCAGCACTTCGGGGTCCCCACCCGCGACCTGGCCATGGCGGTCGTCGTCCAGCGGATGGTCGACGCCGCGGCGGCCGGAGTGATGATCACGCTCGACCCGGTGACGGGCGACCCATCGCAGATCACGATCGAGTCGAGCTTCGGCCTGGGCCTCGCCGTGGTCGGGGGCGAGGTCACGCCCGACCGCTACGCCGTCGACAAGATCACCTACGAGATCCGCTCGCGGACGCTCGGCGACAAGCCGTTCGCCTACCGCCACGATGCGGCCTCGCGTGAGGTCGTCCCGGTCGAGGTCCCGCCGGACGATCGTGGCCTCCCATCGCTCGTCGACGATGAGGTCGGTGCGCTCGCGCGACTCGGCCGGGCGGTCGAGCGGGCCCACGGCACGGCGCAGGACATCGAGTGGGCCATCGGACCCGGGCTCGACGGCGAGCGCGAGATCTTCCTGCTGCAGACTCGACCGGAGACGGTCTGGAGCCGGAAGCCGAAGACGCCGATCTCCGATCCGAACACCCCGATCCTCCAGCGGATGCTGGCGGCGATGAGCCAGCCGCTGAAGATCCGTGACAGCGCGCCGACCGCGGGCGCCGACGCCGGCTCCGGCGCGTCGACCGGCGAGGTGCTGCGGAGCTAGCGATCCCGGCAGGATCGCCCGCTGGCGACGCCCGGCAAGTGACGATGCGTCGGCCCCCGGCCCCGGCCGACGCGACGGCCGAGCGGGCGAGGGGGAGGCCGTCTACGCTCCCGGGAGCGTGCGCGTCTGTCCCTGTCAGCCGTGCGGCTCGCCATGACGTCGGAACGAGGATCGAGGAGGGTCCCCCGGCATGCGCCTCCAGGACAAGGTCTGCATCATCACCGGCGCCGGCAGCGGCATGGGCCGGGTCGCCGCCGAGATGTTCGCGCGCGAGGGCGCGAAGGTCGTCGTGGCGGAGTACAACGAGGCGGCCGGCGCCGCGACCGTGGCGGCGATCCAGGCGGCGGGCGGGGCCGCGACCCTGGCGGCGGTCGACGTCTCCACCGAGGCCGGCGCGCGGGCGATGGTCGATCGGGCGATCGCGACGTTCGGCCGCGTCGACGTCCTCTACAACAACGCCGGCATCATGCCCGAGGCCGACCACTCGGTCGTCGACACGGACGTCGACACGTGGGACCGCGTCATGGCCGTGAACGTCCGGGGCGTCTTCCTGGCCTGCAAGCACGCCATCCCGGCGATGATCCGGCAGGGCTCCGGCTCGATCATCAACATCGCCAGCTTCGTGGCGATCCTCGGCTGCTCGGTCCCGCAGGACGCGTACACCGCGTCGAAGGGCGCCGTCCTCGCCCTGACCCGCTCGCTCGCGGTCCAGTTCGCCCCCCGGGGCGTCCGCTCTAACGCGATCAGCCCGGGCCCGGTCGAGACGCCACTGCTCATGGAATGGCTGGTCAAGGACGAGGAGGCGAAGCGGATCAGGCTCGCGCGCAACCCCACGGGCCGGTTCGGGAAGCCCGAGGAGATCGTCGCCGCGGCCATCTACCTCGCCTCGGACGAATCGCGCTGGACCAACGGCTCGAACCTCGTCATCGACGGCGGCATCTCGGTCAACTACTTCTAGCGGTCGCGTCGCCAGGCCGGACGCCGGCGCGGCGGGCGACGAGCCGTATCCTTGGTGCCCCGCGGCCCTGCGTCGCGGCCATGGCGGAGGGTGCGATGAGCGAGCAGGTGCCGATCGCGATCGGCGTCGACGTGGGCGGCAGCGGGATCAAGGGCGCGGCGGTCGACACCGCGACGGGCGAGCTCGCGTCGGCCCGCCACCGCATCCTCACCCCGCAGCCCTCGACGCCGCAGGCCTGCGTCCAGGTGATCGGCCGGATCGTCCGGACGATCTCGCGCGAGTTCCCCGCCGCCGCCAAGGCGCCGGTCGGTGTCGGCGTGCCCGCCGTCGTCCTCAACGGCGTGACGAAGACGGCGGCGAACATCGACCCGGGCTGGATCGACTTCGACGCCGACCGCGCCCTGGAGCGATCGCTCAAGCGGTCGGTCCGGATGGTCAACGATGCGGATGCCGCGGGGCTCGCCGAGATGCGCTTCGGCGCCGGCGTCGGACGCCGCGGCACGGTCGTCGTCCTCACGCTGGGGACCGGGGTCGGCTCCGGGTTCTTCGTCGACGGGCGCCTCGTCCCGAACACCGAGCTCGGTCACATGGAGATCCGGGGCCGAGATGCCGAGCGGCGCTCCTCGGCTGCCGCCCGCGTCCGGCGGGGCCTGTCCTGGAAGGCCTGGGCCGAGGATCTCGACGAGCACCTCATCGCGATCCACCGGCTGTTCTGGCCGGAGCTGCTGATCCTCGGCGGAGGGGTGAGCAAGAACGCGGACAAGTTCATCCCACGGCTGACGGTCCCGGCGGAGGTCGTCCCGGCCGCCCTCAAGAACGAGGCCGGCATCGTGGGCGCCGCGCTCTTCGCGGCGGAGCGGATGGCGGCGGACTGACCGAGGGCCGGGCTGACGGTGCCGTCGCGCACCGCCCCCTCGAGGCCGGTCCGAACGGCCCTCGTCGGGGCCGGCTG
>JAPVSP010000234.1:0-6955 GCA_047519685.1 Chloroflexota bacterium | reverse complement strand
GCTGCTCGCCGGGACGGACGAGATGGGCTACCTGCTGGCCAAGGCGCCGGCGATCGAGGCCTGGGAGGCGACCCACCCGGGCCGCGTGGACACGCTCGCGCCGACGGGCTGACCCGACGGGCGCCGGGAGGCGCCAGCCGGATGTGGGTCGGGCGGGAACCGGGCGACCCTCGCCCGCGTCCTGAAGGCGTGGTCAGGCTCGATCGCCGCCGGTCCCTCGCCGCCCCGGTCGTCGCCTTCGGTCTCGCGCTCGCCGGCTGCGTGGCCCTCGGGCCGGGCGGGGGCGAGTCGGGCCTCCCGTCCGCTGGCTCCCCTTCCAGCCCGTCCCATGGCGGCGCCGCCGGCTGGGTCCCCGGCGCGCCGGGCGCGAGCCCCTCGTCGCCCGATGCGCCGATCTTCACCTCACCTGGCGGCGGACCCGGCGACGGAGTCGTCCCCGACCCCACCGGCACGCTCGTCACCCCTCGCCCCGGGGTCATCGACCCGCGCCCAGTCGCCGTGCAACGGGTCGGCGCGTCGCTGGAGGGCGGGCGGGTCGTCGTCCGGCTCGACTGGGTCAGCGGCGTCGAGCCCTGCTCCGTCCTCGCCTCGGTCGGCATCGCCCGGGACGGCGCGACGTTCACCCTGACGGTGTACGAGGGGCCCACCGACCTGGGGGTGGCCTGCATCGAGATCGCGATGTACAAGGCCACGCTCGTCGATCTCGGCGCCCTGCCCGCCGGGGCGTACGTGGTGCGGGCCGTCCCGGGCGACGCGCCGGCGGTGACCATCGTCGTCCCCTGACGGAGGGACGAGCTCCGACGCCGGGGGAGCCGGGTCCGCCGGTGACCGGACGCAGACGTCATCGGCGGCGCCGGCACCGACGACGGCTTCGTGCGACCATCGAGAGTGTGAACGTCCTCGACCTCGCCGCGATCGCGCTCGTCGTCCTCGCCGCGTTCGGCGGGTTCCGATCGGGCGCCCTGCCGCAGATCGGCGGGCTGGCGGGAGCCGCGCTCGGCGGGATCGCCGGGCTGACGCTGCTGCCCGCCCTGCACGCGCCGCTGGCGGGCATGGACCCGTTCCCCCGCGCGATCGTCGTGCTCGGCGGGCTCCTGCTGCTCGTCGGCGCCGGCGAGGGCGCCGGCTCCGCGCTCGGACGGGCGGGCGCGCGGGCGATCGGCCAGGGGGTCTTCGGGGTCCTCGATTCGCTGGCCGGCGGGCTCGTTGGCGCGGCCCAGGGATTGCTCATCGTCTGGCTCGTCGGGGGCCTCCTCGCCGTCGGGCCGTTCCCCCGCGCGGCAGGCGCGGCCCAGGGTTCAACGATGCTCCGGGTCATGGACGCCTTCCTGCCGGCCCCGACCGAGGTCGCGGGCGACGTCGCCCGACTCCTCGACGCGTCCGGGCTGCCCGACGTCTTCGTCGGCCTCGAGCCGCTTCCGATCGCGCCGGTCCAGCTACCCACCGATCCCGAGGCACGGGCCATCGCGGCGCAGGGGATCCCGAGCACCGTCAAGGTCCAGAGCGTCGCGTGCGACACCGTCCTCACCGGCACCGGCGCGACCATCGCCGCGGGCTACGTCGTCACGAACGCCCACGTGATCGCCGGGGCCCGGACTACGAGGGTGGACCTGGGCAGCACGCCGTTCGACGCCATCCCCGTCCTCTTCGACCCCGAGCTCGACGTCGCGCTGCTGCGCGTCCCACGACTTCCCGCCCCGCCGCTGCGATTCGCGGTGGCCGACCCGGATCGAGGGGCCACCGGCGCCGCCCTGGGCTTCCCGAACGGCGGTCCCCTGACCGTCGTGCCGGCCGCGGTGTCGCGCCGCATGGAGGCGGTGGGCCGGGACATCTACGACTCCTCGCTCGTCACCCGACAGGTCCTCGAGCTGCAGGCGGGGATCCAGCGCGGGGACAGCGGTGGGCCGTTCCTCCTCCCGGACGGGACGATCGGCGGGATGGTGTTCGCGGAGGCCCGGTCCGATCCGCAGATCGGCTACGCGCTGACCCCGTTGGAGGTCGCGACGCGGATCCAGGGGACGATCGGCAGCACGACGCGCGTCGACACGGGACCCTGCACCGGCTGACCCCGAGCACCGGGCGCGTGCCGATCCCGGCCGGCCGCGAACGACCCTCGACCGGCCCGGCTACGATCCCCGGATGCTGACCCAGACCCCTGCCGACCCGACCCTGGCGCGCCTCGCCGCGGACGCGTGGGAAACCGCGCTGACGGCGCATCCGACCCATGCGACCGCGATCGGGGACCGGCGTTTCGACGACCGGCTCCCGCCGAACGACCCGGCGGACGAGGCCACCCTCCGAGCCCGCTATCGGGAGCTGCTGGATCGATCCCTGGGCCTGGCCGCGACCGAGCTCTCGGCCGACGACCGGGTGACGCGATCCGCGCTCCTCGCCTTCCTGCGGGCGGAGCTGGACCTGCTCGAGACCGAGCTCGGGCGCTGGACGGTCGACCCTCTCGAGGGTCCGCAGGTGGCGTTCATGGATCTCGAGGCGTACCAGCGGGCCGCGACGCCGCTCGAGGCGGCGGCGATGCTCGCCCGCTGGTCGGCGATGGGGCCGTGGCTCGACCGGCATGTCGCCAGCCTGCGGACATCGCTGGCCGAGGGGCGCGTCTCGCCGCGGTCCCCCGTCCGGCGCGTGATCGCCGAGCTGGACGGGCTGCTCGCCCAGCCGACCGAGGCCTGGCCGCTCCTCCGGCCCCTCGCGGTCGAGCGCCCGGACTGGACCGCGGCGGAGCGGTCGACGTTCGCCGCGGGCCTGAAGGCCGCCGCCGAGCTCGGCCTCCGGCCGGCGATCGCGCGGTATCGGGCGTTCCTCGCCGACGAGCTCGTGTCGGTCGCCAGGTCCGACGAGCGGCCCGGGCTCATGCACGTGCCGGGGGGAGCGGACGCGTATGCGCGCGTCGCCCGGGCCCACACGTCGCTCGAGCTCTCGCCCGAGGCCATCCACCGGATCGGCCTGGCGGAGACCGAGCGCATCGACGCCGAGCTGGAGGCGCTCGCCGGCCGGGTGCTGAGGACGCGGTCCCGGGCCGAGGCGATCCGGCGGCTGCGCGGCGACCCGGACCTGCATTTCGCGACCGGCGCCGAGGTGCGCGCGACGGCCGACGCGTCGCTGGCCCGGGCGAACGCCGCGCTCGGGGACTGGTTCGGCGTCCTCCCGGCGGCCCCGTGCGTCGTGGAGGAGATCCCGCCGCATGAGGCCGAGCACTCGACGATCGCGTACTACCGCGAGCCGGCCGCTGATGGCTCGCGGCCGGGGCAGTACTTCGTCAACACCGCGCTGCCGCGGACGAGGCCGCGCTACGAGGCGGAGGCGCTGGCCTTCCACGAGTCGATCCCGGGCCACCATCTCCAGATCGCCATCGCCCAGGAGGTCGCCGGCCTGCCGGCGTTCCGGCGCTTCGCCGGCACGACGGCCTTCGTCGAGGGCTGGGGCCTCTACAGCGAACGCCTCGCCGACGAGATGGGCCTCTACACCGGCGATCTCGACCGTGTCGGCATCCTCTCGTTCGACGGCTGGCGGGCATGCCGCCTCGTCGTGGACACCGGGATGCACGCGCTCGGCTGGTCGCGCCAGCGGGCGATCGACTTCATGGTCGAGCACACGGCCCTGGCCGAGAACAACATCGCGAACGAGGTGGACCGCTACATCACCTGGCCCGGCCATGCCCTGGCCTACAAGCTCGGCCAGCTCGAGCTGCTCCGACTCCGCGCCATCGCTCGCGATCGGCTCGGGTCGCGTTTCGACGTCCGCGCCTTCCACGCGGTCGCCCTTGGCCAGGGCGCCCTTCGGCTGGCCACGCTCGGCGAGGTCGTCGAGGCCTGGATCGGAGCCAGGACCGAGGCCTGACGAGCGCGCCGCCTCGGCGGCTCCATGGAGGCCGTCGTCGTCGCCCCAGCGCGGGGCCGTTGGCGGGGTCGACCCCCGGCTAGACTGGACGGGCCGCCGCCGGACCGGCGCCCCGGAGAAGACTCGAGGATCCCGATGGCCCACCACTGGCTCCCGTACGACCGCCCGACCGACCCTGGGAAGCGCCACTCTCGGGCGCTCACGGACGGGCCGGACCGCGCCCCGGCTCGGGCCATGCTCAAGGCGATCGGGTTCACGGACGACGACCTCGCCAGGCCGATCGTGGGCGTCGCCACGACGTGGATCGAGACGATGCCCTGCAACTACAACCAGCGCCGGCTCGCCGAGTCCGTGAAGGACGGCATCCGGGCCGCCGGCGGGACGCCGATGGAGTTCAACACGATCTCCATCAGCGACGGCGTGACCATGGGCACCGAGGGGATGAAGGCGTCGCTCGTCAGCCGCGAGGTCATCGCCGACTCGATCGAGCTGACGGCCCGCGGCCACCTCTTCGACGGGCTGGTCTGCCTGGTCGGCTGCGACAAGACGATCCCGGCCGCGGCGATGGCCCTCGGGCGCCTCGACATCCCGGGCCTCGTCCTCTACAACGGCACGATCTACCCCGGCGTGTACAAGGGCAGGAACGCCGACATCGTCACCGTGTTCGAGGCCGTCGGCGCCTACCGCGCCGGGAGGATCACGCTCGACGAGCTGTACGAGATCGAGAACGCGGCCTGCCCCGGCGCCGGGGCCTGCGGCGGCCAGTACACGGCCAACACCATGAGCACCGCCCTCGAGTTCCTCGGCCTCTCGCCGGCGGGCCTCAACGGCATCCCGGCCGAGCACCCGGCGAAGGACGACGCGGCGCGCAAGGCGGGCGAGCTGGCGATGACGCTCGTGCACCACCTCATCCGCCCCTCGGACATCGTCAGCCGGGAGTCGCTGGAGAACGCCATCGCCTCGGTCGCGGCGACCGGCGGCAGCACGAACGGCGTCCTCCATCTCCTGGCGATCGCCCACGAGTTCGGGATCCGGCTCGACATCGACGAGTTCGGCGCGATCGCCGATCGCACCCCGATCGTCGCCGACATGCGGCCGGGTGGCCGCTTCACCGCCTCCGAGATGTTCGAGGCCGGCGGGGTCGCGCTCGTCATGCGCGAGCTGCTCAAGCGCGACCTGCTCCATCCGCGAGCGAAGAACGTCGACGGGCGGACGATCGCGCAGATCGCCGCGGCCGTGACCGAGACGCCCGGGCAGCAGGTCGTCGTGCCCATCGAGACGCCGCTCAAGCCGGTGGGCGGCCTGACGATCCTCCGAGGCACCCTGGCGCCGGACGGGTGCGTCGTGAAGCTCGCCGGGCACGAGCGGCGCCACCACCGCGGCCCGGCCCGCGTCTTCGAGTCGGAGGAGGCCGCGTTCGCCGCGGTCAAGGCCCGGGCGATCCGGGCCGGGGACGTGGTCGTCATCCGCTACGAGGGCCCGGCCGGCGGACCCGGGATGCGCGAGATGCTCGGGGTGACCGCCGCGCTCGTCGGGGAGGGCCTCGGCGAATCCGTCGCCCTCATCACCGACGGCCGCTTCAGTGGCGGCACGCACGGCCTGATGGTCGGGCATGTCGCGCCCGAGGCCGCGCTCGGCGGCCCGATCGGGCTGGTCGCCGAAGGCGACCCCATCGTCGTCGACGTCGATGCCAAGCGGCTCGACCTCGAGGTCCCGGCCGAGGAGCTCGCCGCCCGACGCGGCCGCTGGACGGCGCCGGCCACGCGCTACGCCGGAGGGGTCATGGCCAAGTACGCGGCGCTCGTGAGCTCGGCCTCGGTCGGCGCGGTGACGACCGGCCGGCGGATGACCGCCGCGCTCGCCTCGGTCGGGGCGGGCGAGGCCCCGGCTCCGGTCGCCTGACGCGCGTGACGCGGCGGGTCGGGCTCGGCTTCAAGACCTCGCCGCAGGGGGTCGACTGGCCGACGCTGGACGCGACGTGGGCGCTCGCCGGCGAGCTCGAGGTCTTCGAGTCCGGCTGGCTGAACGACCACCTGACCGACCTGCGGGTCGAGCGGGGCGGCGCGAGCTTCGAGGCCTTGACCCTGGCCGCCGCACTCGCTCATCGGGTCCCGGGCCGGCGGGTCGGGATCGCCGTGCTCGCGAACACGTTCCGTCACCCCGCGCTGCTCGCGAAGCAGGCGACGGTCCTCGACAACGTCACTGGCGGTCGGTTCATCCTCGGCCTCGGCGCCGGCTGGCACGAGGGTGAGCACGGGGCGTTCGGGATCCCGCTCCCGCCCCTGGCCGAGCGCTTCGACCGGCTCGAGAGCGCGCTGCGCGTCCTGGCGGCGCTCTTCTCGCCGGACGCGGCAGGCCCACCCGGCGTGTCGCTGGACGACCCACACTACCCGCTCCGCGGCGCGACGAACGAGCCCGGACCGCTCCGACCGGGCGGGCCCGAGATCTGGCTCGGAGGCCAGAGGCGGCGCGGCCTGGCGCTCGCCGCGCGGTTCGCCGACGGCTGGATCCAGCCCGGCGACCGGGCGGGCGAGGTCGACGACTTCGTGGAGCGGCGGGAGGCGCTCGTCCGTGCGCTCCAGGCGGCCGGGCGCGACCCCTCGGGCTTCGAGGTGGCCGGCCAGGTGGTCTCGGGACCCGACGCCGCGGCCCGACGCGAGGCGGTGCAGGCCGGGCTCGCGATGGCTCGCGGGGGCGCGACCCACCTCATCGTCGGCATCGCGGCCGCCCTCGGGCCCGAGGCCCTGGCCGCCGCCGCGCGCGAGGTCGCCGTCCCGCTGCGCGAGGCGCTCGGCTGAGGCTCCGGCGCGAGCCCCGGCCGCTGGGGCATCATGGTGGCGTGACACAGGCATCCTCGGGGGGAGGCCCGGCACCGGCCGCCGCCCCTCCCCCGCCACGCATCCCGGCCGAGGCGCTGACCGAGCGGAACGCCCGGGCGAGGGCGAAGGGCCTGCCCGGCACGCACATCGTCGGCGGGCAGGATCCGACCCCCGAGGTCGGCCGGCGCGAGGAGCGCCGGTACCTCCGGCTCCTGCTCCTGATGGTCGCCGCCATCGTCCTGGCCGGCTTCGTCTTCGGCGTCGCGGGGATGCTGGTCGGCGGC
>JAPVSP010000233.1:0-2210 GCA_047519685.1 Chloroflexota bacterium | reverse complement strand
GAGCGCATCGAGTAGGCGTCCTGGACCTTCGTCTTCAGCCGGCCCGCGGCGAGGTCGCTGCCCTCGATGCACCGCCGGATCGCCTTCGCGCTGCGGACCGCACCCGGGAACCCGCGCAGCTCGTGGAGGCGCGTGTCGTAGGGCTTGAGGTTGGCGAGGAGCGCCTCGAGCGTCATGGCGCAGGCGATCTCGGCCTGGCGGAGCCAGCGGTCGATGTCGTGGAGCTGCAGCGCGCTCATCCCGGTCAGCAGGTTCGAGCCGTTGATGGTGGCGAGCCCGTCGCGCGCCTTCAGGCCGGGGACCGGGATGCCGGCTCGCTCCATCGCCACGTGGCCGGGCAGGCGCTGGCCATCCAGCCATGCCTCGCCCTCGCCCATCAGCAGGAGCGCGATCTGGGACATCGGGGCGAGGTCGCCGCTCGCCCCGACCGAGCCCCGCTGGCAGACGACCGGCGTCAACCCCCGGTTGAGCATGTCGACGAGGGTCCGGGTGATCTCCGGGCGACAGCCCGAGTAGCCGCGAGCGTGGACGTTGACCCGGCTCGCCATCGCGGCCCGGACGGAGGCGACCGGTGCGGGATCGCCGATGCCGGCGGCGTGGTTGTAGATGAGGTAGCGCTGGAACTGCTCGACCTGCTCGTCGCTCAGGACGATCTCGGAGAACTCGCCGATCCCGGTGTTCGTCCCGTACATGATCTCGTGGGCGGCGAGCTTCTCCTCGAGCATCGACCGGCAGGCGGCGATGCGCTCGTGCGCCTCGGGGGCGAGCACGACCGGCTCGCAGTCGCGCGCGATCCGGACGAGCCGCTCGATCGTGAGCGACGTGCCGTCCAGCACGATGGGCATCGGCGTCTCCTCGGGCACCGGCCCGGCGCGCCTCGATCGGCGGCGCGGGCGGGACCGTCGGCGACGATACGGTGGGAGGTGGGCCGCGGCAGGTGCCGGCCGGCCCGTTCAGGGCCGGCCGACCCGCCGGCAGCGCTGTGACCTGGGGCGCCGGCGACCGCTCGGCGCCGGGGGGCGCGGGAGACCGTCGGGGCGTCGCCTCAGCTGGCCGGACCGAGCCGGGTCTCGAGCCGCGCGATCCGCCCGTCCCGGACGCGGTACCGATCGTGGCCCTTCATCGGGCCAGGAAGCATCGGGCCGACGCACGTCCACTCGGCGACGACCGCATCGCCGTCGACGTCGAGCCGGTCGAGGGTGATCGTCACGCCCTTGTTGCCCTGCTCGAACGAGGCTGCGAGCCAGCCGACGATCGCCTCGCGCCCGTCGTGCCTGGTCGGTGCCCCGCCGTTGGAGAACGGTTCGATGTAGACCGCGTCGTCCGTGAACAGCCCCTGCATCCGCTCCTGGGACCCGGCCTCCATCGCCCGGTAGTAGCGTTCGATGAGCCCGCGCTCGATCGTCAGTGCCATGTCCATCCCTCCTCGTCCAACGTTGCTAGAGTGCAGGCGTGGATCGCGACGACCTTCGGCTCGACCGTGCCGACCTCGCCCGCTTGCGGGACGCCGTCCGGCGGGCCCAGCGCGGGGGATCGTCGATCCAGCGCGAGGACGTCCTCGCCGTGCATGCCGCCTCGCCCAGGGACGCCAGCCTGACGGTCGACTTCGAGGCGGCCGAGCAGCTCGGGATGCCGATGGTGGTGGTCCGGCTGCCGGCCGAACGCGGGCCATCGCCCGTGCTCTCGAGCCTGACGGCGCGCGAGCTCGAGGTCGCCGGCCTGGTGGCCGCCGGCCTGGCGAACAAGGAGATCGCGGACCGCCTCGGCCTCAGGATGTCGACGGTGAAGGAGCACGTCCACCGGATCCTCGCGAAGACCGAGCTCCCGAGCCGCGCGGCGGTCGCCCGTGCCTATGCCGGCGGCTGGGAGACCGGGCCGGGCCGGACGGCCGAGGAGTCGGACGGGACGCGTCATGGAGGGGAACGGTAGGGCGGCGACGAGCGGGTGGGAACCCATCTTTCGATGGACAGCCGGAGGTGGGCGCCAGCTCGGTCGGGTCAGAGAGCCCGGGACACCTCGGATCTCGCGAGGGCCGGCGCCGCCCTCAGCTCGCTCAGAGCCGGCACCGGGACCCGGTGCCCACCCATCGCGACGACGAGCAGGCCGGCCACGCTCAGCGGAACGAACTGGATCGCGTGGAAGACGAGGGCGAGGGCGAGCGTCCCGGGGCCGGCCAGGCCGACCGCGCCGGCCGCGCCGACCGCCGCGAG
>JAPVSP010000232.1:0-1522 GCA_047519685.1 Chloroflexota bacterium | reverse complement strand
TCCGCTGGACCTTGACCGGCACGCTGGAGACGCATGCCGCGAACCCGCCGGCAGTGACCCTCCCGGTGGCGGTCAGGCTGTCCCTGAGCCGCAGCGAAACGGACCGCTTGTGGTGCGTCGCAACCTGGCTCGACCAGCTGATCGTGATGGCCGCCTGGAGATCCACGGCGGGCGGGGCGATCGTCGAGTCGCAGATCCCGTTCGTGTTGTGGTCGAGACAGACGTTGATGATGGTGTTGGTCCCCGCGGCCGAAGCCGGTGCGGAGACGGTCGCCACGGCCTGGCCGTTCGCGTCCGTCGTGGTGGGCGGTGTCGTGGTAAAGAATCCCGTCCCACCTCCGAGCAGGCCCCAGACCACGCCTTCACTCGTCACCGGGTTCCCGAACGCGTCGAAGAGGCAGCCGGTCAGGCTGACCACGCTCCCGGCAGGAGCGGAGATCGTAGTAGGACCGGTCGCGCAGGTCGGGTCGGCCGTGACGTCGGCCGTCCGCTTCAGGAAGATGTCGCTCGCCTTGCCGGGCACCCCCGGCTCCAAGACCACGTAGTTGCGGTCGAGAGCCAGGCCGCCGGTCGCGCTGGCGCAGGCCGCGCAGATCGCGCTGACGACCCCGCCAGGCACAGCACCACCCGATCCTGTGAAGTTCATGTCGCCGTTGCTGCTCCACAGGGTCAGCGCCTGCTCGTCGTTGTTGGGCGTCTGAGCTGCGGTCACCGAGACGGACCAAGTCCTCGCGGTGGCCGTCGTGGTGTCCGGCGAGAGGGCGTTGTAGGCGCCACTGTATGAGGATCCGCCGGTCGAGTCGACGTCGTCGGAGCCCATCGGCCCGCTGTCGTCGTCACCCGAGCCCACGCTGGAGTCGAACCCGAAGCCCACGGCCGTCAGCTCGGGGCTGGTGCTGGCCGTCAGCTTCAGGGTGGCCTCATCCGAGACCCCCGACCCGTTGGTCGGAGACGTGATCGACCCGGCCGAGGTGGCCGGCGTCGCGCCGACCGAAGAGTCGTCCAGCAGGACGCCGGGAACGGCGTCGTCGGTGCAGTTGCTGTGCGTCGAGTCCGCCGTGCCGTTGCAGCCCTCGACGACGATGAACTTGGTCAGGTTATCCAGGGACGCAGGGATGTCCCAAGTGATCGACCACGCGTCGTCGATGGTCCCACCGGTGTAGCCCGAAGTCTCGAAAGCACTGGTCGCCGAGGTGTCCGTGCCGATCAGGGTGCAGAGCGCCCCCGCGGCGCCGGGCAGGGTCGATGTGTCGCAGTAGTACCAGTTGACCAGCGTGGCGGTCGTGATGGTGGTGTCCGCCGGCGAGGTGACCGCCGTGAGGTGCGCGGGCCCCGCCTTGTCGGAGAGGACGGCCATCTGGGTGCTGCCCGTGGAGTCGTTGGCGAAGTCCGTGCTGCTGCCGTCGTGCGCCGGGAAGATGCTCCCGACGTCGCTGGGCGCCGTGGCCGCGAACGCCGAGGGCATCGCGAGCTGCACCATGAACGCCGCCGTGGCGAACACCGTCGCCACCGCCGCTACTCC
>JAPVSP010000231.1:0-1795 GCA_047519685.1 Chloroflexota bacterium | reverse complement strand
GTGATCGCCGCGGTGAGACTCGTCTTGCCGTGGTCGATGTGGCCGATCGTGCCGACGTTGACGTGCGGCTTGGTGCGCTCGAACTTCTTCTTGGCCACCTGGTGCCTGCTACTCCAGTTCTGCTGTCGCGGCCACCGGCCGAGCCCTCGGGGCACGCTGGCGCGACGGACTCTCGAGATCGGATGCGGCCGCGCCGTCGGGGGGTGGAGCCCACAATCGGACTTGAACCGATGACCTCTTCCTTACCAAGGAAGTGCTCTGCCGGCTGAGCTATGTGGGCCCGGGACGTTCATGGTCGCGGGAATGGGCCGGGTGGGCGCGACCGGGAGCTCCGTCGCTCTCTGATGGTCGGACCTTTCGTCGGCCGAGCTCACCACGGGCTCGCCCACCCTTCGCGCTCGACGCCGGGGCGAAGCTGCGGCTTCGTGGTGACCCTCGGCGCCAGATATCTGCTTGGAGCCGACGACGGGACTCGAACCCGGAACCGGCGGTTTACAAAACCGCTGCTCTACCAATTGAGCTACGTCGGCGCGCAGGGTCGTCCGCAGGGGGACCCTGAGGCGCCCGGAGATGATAGGGCGGGCGGTGGGACGGGTCAAGCGAGGCCGCCGTCCGTGTCGGGAGGACAGGCCTCCCCGGACCGGGCATCCTCCCCGGGGGCAGCCCGGCCGACAGGCGGGGGTGGGGGCTCCATCGGGGTCCTGCCCTCCTCGCCATCAGACGGCCGGGCCACCCGGCAACAGGCCCTCCTCCGGGGCCGCCGGCTCGTCGGGTGTCGGCTCGTCGGGTGTCGGCTCGTCAGTGGCTGACGACGGTCCCGGCTCCGCCTCGGCGCTCGCGGGCGTCGGAACCTGGGTGATCGCGTCGTCACTCCGCGATCCCTCGTCATCCATCACGCCGACGGCCCGCGGCGGCGCCGCCCGTCCCTCGGGGTCCCGCTGAGCGACCGCCTCGAACAGCAGGATCGAGCCGGCGACCGCCGCGTTGAGCGATCCCACGGCACCGCGCATCGGGATCCGGACGAGGACGTCGCAGCGTCGTCGCACGGCTGGCCCGAGCCCTTGCCCCTCGCTCCCGACGACGAGCGCGAGGGGACCGCGCAGGTCGGACTGTCGGATCGTGAGGGGCGCCTCCGCGTCGGACCCGGCGATCCGGAGCCCGTGGACGTGCAGGTCGACCAGGGCCGCGGCGAGATCGTCGACCGGGGCGAGCAGCAGATGCTCGACGGCGCCGGCCGAGGCCTTCACGGCCGCCGGCGTCAGTGGGGCCTGCCGCCGGGTCGGGAAGACGACGCCATGGACACCGGCCGCCTCGGCGCTGCGCAGGAGCGTGCCGAGGTTCTGCGGGTCCTCCAGCGAGTCCACGACGAGCACGAACGCCGGCTCGCCGCGTTCCGCCGCCCGGGCCAGGACGTCCTCGACGGTCGCGTAGCGGCGGGGCGCGACGACCAGCGCGACGCCCTGGTGGCCGTCGAAGCCGGCCAGCGCGGTCAGGGTCCCGCCCTCGACCTCGACGATCGGGATACGCAGCCGGGTAGCGTGGAGGACCAGCCGCTCGAGTGCCTGCCGACGCGCGGGCGTCACCAGCAGGCGGAGCGCCGGACGCCCGGCGACGAAGGCCTCCTCGACCGGCCGCCGTCCGGCGACCAGCTCCTCGTCGAGGCCAAGCGCCTCGGGAGGCGCGAGCGCGAGCGGGGGCGGAGGTGTCCAGGGCCGTGCCGGAGCCGCCGGTCGAGGGTGGTATGGCCCGGCGGGATGACCGCGGGATGGCCCGGCCGGTCCCCGGTACGGCCCAG
>JAPVSP010000230.1:0-2788 GCA_047519685.1 Chloroflexota bacterium | reverse complement strand
TCCGTCGTGGAGCAGGCTGCCGCCGCGAGCCCCGACGCGATCCTCATCATCGTGACCAACCCGCTCGATGCGATGTGCCACGTCGCGATGGGGGCCTCCGGGTTCCCGCGTGAGCGGGTCCTGGGGATGGCCGGCGTGCTCGACTCGGCGCGCTTCCGCACGTTCATCGCCTGGGAGCTCGGCGTATCCGTCGAGGACACCCATGCGTTCGTCCTCGGCGGCCACGGCGACACGATGGTCCCGCTGCCGCGCTACTCGACCGTCGCCGGCATCCCGATCACCGAGCTCCTCTCGCAGGAGCGCGTCCAGGCCCTCGTCGACCGGACCGCCAACGGCGGGGCGGAGGTCGTGGCGCTGCTCAAGACCGGCTCGGCGTACTACGCGCCGGCCGCCTCCGTGTTCGAGATGGTCGAGTCGATCCTGCTCGACCGGAAGCGGGTCCTGCCCTGCGCCGTCCACCTCCAGGGCGAATTCGGCGTCGACGGCCTGTTCGTCGGTGTGCCGTGCGTCCTCGGCACCGGTGGCATGGAGCGGGTCGTCGAGATCCGCCTGACCGACGACGAGCGGGCGGCCTTCGGCCGCTCGGCCGAGGCGGTCCGGGAGCTGGTTGCGAAGCTCCCCGCCTGAGGCCGGAGCCGCGTCGCGGGAGGCGCGCGACCGGAAGGCCTGCGGCGGGGAGCGCGTCGCATCCTGATCGGCTCCGAACCTCCACCCGGCCGCAACCCGCGGGAGCGCGGGGGCCGAGTACGATGCTTACGGCGAGGTCTGCGCGCCACCGGGCGTGCGCTCCACGGCATACGCCGTCTCGACCCTCGCATCCCACCACGATGAGGCGATCCGTCCATGACCACCGACACCACGCTCGACGGCCTCGCGCGGGCCGTCGAGGACGAGCTGCGACCTCGCGCCGACCGCCTGCGCGAGCAGGGCGCCGACGTGCACACCGGCATCGAGACTCCGACCGACGAGGTCCGGGCCATCCTCCTCGAGACGAGCGGCGACGCGAGCCCCGAGCTCGAGGTCGTCGTCGAGATCGCCCGGGCGGCGCCCGACTGGGCCGTCTCGGCGCAGGCCAGCACACCGGACGGGGCCGTGCTCGATGAGATCCCGGCCCGCCTCGTCGAGGCACCCGACGATGTCGTCGAGACGGCGGGTCGGTTCGCTGACGAGGTCCTCCCGGAGACGACAGCCCGGGGGTGACCACGGGCCGGGGGCCCGGAGTCCGGGCCTGATCGACGTCGAGGCGGCCTCCATCGTACGAGCGACGGCACACCGGGTGGCGAGCGTCAAGGCCCCGATCCGGCGGCTACACTCGCCCCACCGTGCCGTCCGCCGTCATCGCCTTCGATCTCGATCCCTTCCTCCACCTCGGCGACGCCGTCATCCGCTGGGAGACCCTAGGGATCGCCGGAAGCGTGCTGCTGGCCCTCGTGGCGGCTGCGCTGCTCGCTCGCCGGATCCCGCCCGCACGCGACGGACGGCGCCTCCACCTCGACGACCTGCTGTACATCGCGCTCGGCATCGTCCCCGGAGCCGTGGTCGGCGGGAGGCTCGGGTACGCGCTCATCCATCTCGACTACTACGCGGGTCATCCGGGGGCGCTCATCGACCCGTCGCAGGGAAGCCTGCAGCTGAGCGCGGGGATCGCCGGCGGACTGCTGACAGGCTTCTACGTGGCGCGGATCCTCGAGGCGCCCGCCGGCCGATGGGCGCACGTCGGGGCGCTGCCCATGCTGCTGATGATCGAGGGCGGCAAGGCCGCGATGGCGTGGGGCGGTCGCGGGCAGGGGCAACTGAGCACCGTCCCCTGGGCCACGGCCTACCTGGGCCCCGGTCCATGGGGCTCGCTGGCGCCGTCGCTGCCGGCCCAGCCGTCGCAGCTCTACGAGGCGGCCCTGGCCGGGGCGATCGCGGTCGCGCTCGTGGTCGTCGCCGCCAACGGCGCCTTCGCCCGGCGCGACGGTGGGCAGCTCCTCGTGGCGTTCGCGGTGTGGCTCGCCGGCCGCCTCCTCATCGCCACGACGTGGCGCGACGCGGTGGTCCTGGGGCCGTTCAGGGCGGACCAGCTGCTCTCGATCGGGCTCCTCGCGCTCACGCTGATCGTCTACGTGGTCGTGGCGCGGCGCCGGCCGACCCAGACGGCGGGCCCGAGCCTCGCCTGGCCCGACCCGGAGATCGCCCGCTCCTGGCGGGACCGGATGACGCCCGGACGCTGATCGCCGCGCCGCCGGCTCCGGCGCTCGAGGCCCCCGGTGCATCGGGTCAACGCCGACGGGCCACTCGGCCCTTGCCCGGGTCCGACGGTCGTGGCGGAGTCTGCCGTACGCGCCCCCCGCGCCCATCCCCAGGTGCGGCGTCAGAGCGGACGACGCTCGATCGGTCGCAAGTGATCCGGCGGAGGAGCCACGGATCGCTGGAGGAGAGGTCCATTGAAGATGCGCAGGTCGTTCCTTGCCCTGCTCGGCACACTCGCGCTGCTGGCGGCGCTCCTGCCGACGCAGGCGATCGCGAAGTCGCCCGACCTCGCCGGCGGGGGCGGAGCGAAGTTCACCAGTGACGGCATCTACCTCGTCCAGATGGTCGACGACCCGGTCGTCGCCTATGCCGGCGGGATCGCCGGTCTCAAGGCGACGAAGCCGGCGGCGGGCCAGAAGATCGACCCGCTCGCGGCCGATGTCCTGAGATACGTCGGCTACCTGAACGGTCGGCACGCTGCGGCTCTGTCCCGTGCAGGCGGCGGCACCAAGCTCTACGACTACGACTACACGTACGACGGCTTCGCCGCCCG
>JAPVSP010000229.1:0-6281 GCA_047519685.1 Chloroflexota bacterium | reverse complement strand
TCGTGGATCGCCGATCGCGGCATCGAGCGGATCGTCGTCTCGTCGCCGCAGATCTCGCGACCGAGCGGCCCGTCCCCGAACATCGCCTGCTGGAAGAGGATGTGGGCGTACTCGACGGGGTCGTCGAAGTAGGAGCGGATCTCCTCGACGATGACCGTTCGCTCGTGGTCGATCTCGTAGTCCGAGAGGACCGGCCGGACGATGAGCTCCCCGAGGACGTCCATGCCGCGCTCGGCCTCGCGGCGCGGGACGCGGACCCAGTAGACGGTCGATTCCCGGTCGGTCGCGGCGTTGAACGAGCCGCCGACGCCCTCGATGGCCTCGGCGATCGCCCGCGAGCTCGGGTAGGCCGCGGTCCCCTTGAATGTGATGTGCTCCATGAAGTGGGCCACGCCGGCCTGCTCGGGCGATTCCAGCCGGGAGCCGGCCAGGACGTACGCCGCGATGGAGACCGAGCGGGAGGCGGGGAGCCGGGCGCTGATGACGCGCGGCCCGTGGGGCAGCGCGGTCCGTTCGAACATCGGTGCGGATGGTACAGGGAAGGAGCGGCCGCGGCTGGGGCCCCTGGATGGATCGGGCAGGACCGTATCCCGGGGCCGCGCCGCTGCTGCCCGGGACCGGATCGGGTGGCCGGCGGGCCGCCCTGGATGCGCCGGCCATCCCGGTCCGGTGCCGCGCTACTTCGGCAGGGCCAGGGTGATCCAGTCCTTCGCGAAGTAGACGACGAAGGCGATCGAGACCGCCCACATGAGCGGGTGGACCTCGGTCAGCTTGCCGCGGATGAGCTTAATGAAGACCCAGGCGATGAACCCGGCGCCGATGCCGACGGTGATGTCGTACGTCAGTGGCATGAGGATCATCGTCAGGAGGGCCGGCAGGCCGTCGTCGACCTCGGCGACCGGGATGTCCTTGACCAGCGTGAACATCAGGTAGCCCACCAGGACCAGGGCGGGCGCCGTGGCCTGTGCGGGGATGATCCCGGCGATCGGCGAGAGGAAGATCGCCAGCAGGAAGAGGGCGCCGGTCACGACCGACGCGAAGCCGGTCCGTCCTCCCTCCGCCACGCCGGCCGCGCTCTCGATGTACGTCGTGTTCGAGGAGATGCCCGCGACGCCGCCGGCGACGGCCGCCAGCGAGTCGACGACGAGCACCCGCCCGATGCCCGGCACCGAGCCGTCCTTGCGGGCCAGACCCGCCTCGGCCGCGATGCCGGTGACCGTCCCCATCGTGTCGAAGAAGTCGCTCAGCATGATCGCGAAGATCGTCAGCACCGCGGTGACGGCGCCGAGCTTGCTGAACACCTGCACCACGTCGAAGTGGCCGAGGGTGTCGAACTTCGGGGCCAGCGCCAGCGTGCCGGGGATCGCGGCGACGTCCTTCGGGAACATGGTCCCGCCAGCTGCGGCGTTGAGGATCATCGCGATGACCGTCGTCACCAGGATGCTGACGATCAGGGCGGCCCTGAACCGCATGACGTACAGGCCGAAGGTGATCAGCAGCCCCAGGACGAAGACGAGTTGCGGCCCGGTGGTGGGGAAGGACAGGCCGACGATCGGCGACCCGCCCTGCGGGGCCACGATGAGCCCACCGTTGACGAAGCCGATGAACAGGATGAACAGGCCGATGCCGACGCCGATCGAGCGCTTCAGGGCGAGCGGCACCGCCTCCATGATCGCCTCCCGGAGGCCGACGATGACGAGGATCGTGATGACCACGCCCTCGAGCACGATGACGCCCATCGCGCCATCCGCGGTGAGGCCCTTCGCGGGCAGCGTGAACGCGACGATCGCGTTGAGGCCCAGGCCGGCGGCGATCGCGAACGGGTAGTTGCCCGCGAGGCCCATGGCGATGGTCATGACCCCGGCGACCAGGGCCGTCCCGGCGGCGACGGCCGAGGCGTCGAGCTTGAGCCCGGCGCCAAGGATCGTCGGGTTCACGAAGATGATGTAGGCCATGACCATGAACGTGGTCAGGCCGGCTCGCGCCTCCGTCACGAGGTCGGTGCCCCGTTCGGCGAACTTGAAATACCCGGCGAGGCCCGCTCCCGCGCCACCGACGCCCGGCATCCGTGCGGCTTCCACGCGCTCCCTACCCTCCTCTCCGGCCGGTTCACGCCGGCACCACCGGCGAACCCCGGACCGGGACGACCGGGTCGACACGACCCGGGACTATGCCGGCCGCCCTCGCGACCGGCCCGACGACATGGCCCGGGTCAGTCGTCCCCGCGCGCCTCCAGCTCGCGAGCCTCCGACCCCTGGACCTCGAGACCGAGCAGCTCCATCTGCACGTACCCGCTCGTGTCGAACTCGAGCTGGCGCGGCGCGAACGGCGACGGGTCGTCGCCCGGGCCGACCGGCGCGAACTCGATGACCACGCGCTCGTCGCCCTGGGCGAGGGTGTAGACGAGGAGCTGGTCGGGGCGGGTCTCGAACTCGAGATGCTCGAACGAATCGATGTTCAGGCAGACCGACAGGGGGGTGAAGTAGGTGGAGATCTCGGGCTGGTCGGCGACCACGCGCTCCACCCAGCCGGTGCCATGGGCGACCAGGTCGCGACCGCGGAAGTAGCGGTACGTCACGGTCTGCTTGAGCAGCGGCCGCAGGAGGTTGTGCATGTCGAGGCGGCTCGTGACGACGCCGCGGTTGACGAAGAACTTCGCGGGCGGCACGGACACGGAGGGCTCCTGCGCTGGCCGACTCGGGAGAGGACGCGCGTCTGCTCGACCGGGCGATGGTACCGCAGCCCGAAGCGCCCGGAGGCCCGAATCGCGCGGGCGGGCGGGTGCCCCCGGCCACCCGCGCTGCTAGGCTGGGCCGGCGTCCATCCAGGAGGGATCGTTCCGTGGCCGAGGTGGTGGTGCCCGGGATCTGGCGGCTCGGCCTCGGGCTGTCCAACGCCTACCTCGTCGAGGCGGACGACGGGCTGGTCGTCGTCGACACCGGGGTCGCCGGACGCGCCGGGCGCATCCTCGCCGCCGTCGCCCAGGCGGGGCGCGGCCCGGCGGACGTCCACGACATCGTCCTCACCCACCAGCACATCGACCACGCCGGCAGCCTTGCCCGGCTCGCCGCCGCGACCGGCGCCCGCGTCAGCGTCCACGCCCTCGACGCCCCCGAGATCCGCGCGGGCGGCGTGCCCCGTGCGGGCCGCATGCGCGGCGGCCTGGACGTCCTGCTCGCGCGCGTCAGGCCCGGCCGGCACCTGGAGGCCGCGACCGTCGACCACGAGCTCGTCGACGGGGAGGTCCTCCAGGCCGCCGCCGGCCTGCGGGTCGTCCACACGCCCGGCCACACCGCCGGGCACGTCTCGCTGCTGTGGGGGCAGGCGGGAGGCGTCCTGTTCGTCGGCGATGCCGCGGCGAACCTGTTCGGCCGACTCGGTCGTCCGTTCGTCGCCGAGGACTGGGCCATGGTCCCGACCAGCCTCGCGCGGCTGGCCGAGCTCGAGTTCGAGACGGCGGTCTTCGGCCACGGACGGGTGCTCCGTGGCCGTGCGAACGTGCGGTTCCGGCGCTTCGTCGAGCGGCTGGCGGCCTGAATCGAGGGGCCGACACCCTCGATCGGCCGCCCGCTCACCCCGTTCCGCGGGCCCGCTCGCCCGGCTCCGCCGCGCGCGCCTATCATCGGCCCATGCTGCTGGCGGTCGACATCGGGAACACGAACCTCACGACCGGCATCGTCCGCGATGGACGGCTCATCGCGACCCGCCGGGCGTCCAGCCACGGACGCGCCACGGCCGATGAGCTCGAGGTCGCCCTGGCCGGCCTGCTGGGGCTCGACGGGGTCTCGCTCGACCGGGTGGACGCGATCGCCCTCGCCTCGGTCGTGCCGATGCTGACGGCCGGGATCGAGGCCATCGCCGAGCGTCGAGGCCGTCCGCTCCTCATCGCGTCCGCCGGGAACGTGCCGCTGGCCGTGCGGATCGACCGTCCGGGCGAGGTCGGAGCCGACCGGCTGGTCAACGCCCTGGCGGTCAGCCGCCTGTACGGGGCGCCGGCCGTGGTCGTCGACTTCGGCACGGCGACCACCCTCGATTGCGTCGCCGCGGACGGCGCGTATGTCGGGGGGGCGATCGCCCCGGGTCTGGAGCTGGGCCTCGAGGCCCTCGCGACGCGGACCGCCCGGCTCCCGCGGATCGAGCTGCGCGCCCCCGACCGGGCGATCGGCCGCGACACGATCGGGGCGATGCAGGCCGGCACCATCTACGGCTACCAGGCCCTGGCGACCGGGCTCCTGGCCCGGGTCCGGCGTGAGCTGGCCGATGCGGCGGGGATCGAGCCGGAGGCCGTCCACGCCGTGCTGACCGGCGGGCTCTCGGCCGCGCCCTGGGCGCGCGGCGTCGAGGGCGTCGACGCGATCGACCCGGACCTCACGCTCAAGGGACTGGCCATCCTCCACTCGGAGGTGACGGGCGGCGAGCCCCTGGAGCTCGGCCTGCGGCCGGCATGAGCGAGGCGGGCGGAGGCCGAGGCATGACGTCGCCAGGCGGGTCGGCCGGTCGGCTGGAAGGCCGCCTGGTCGGGCTCGGGATCACCGGCTCGATCGCCGCCTACAAGGCCGTCGAGCTCGTCCGGCTGCTCAGGGCCGAGGGGGCCGATGTCGTCGTCCTGCTCACGCCGTCGGCCGCCCGGTTCGTCGCGCCGCTCACCCTCGCCGCGCTGTCCGGTCACCCGGTCGAGGGCGACGTGCTCGCGCTCCAGGCCGACGGGCGGATCGGGCATGTCGTCGTCGCCGACACCGCCGACGCGCTCGTCATCGCCCCGGCGACCGCCCACTGGCTGGGCGCCATGGCGAACGGCCTCGCGGCCGACACGGTGACCGCGACCTGCCTGGCGAGCGCGGCCCCGGTCGTCGTCGCCCCGGCCATGGACGGCGAGATGTACCGGCACCCGGCGACCCAGGCGAACGTCCGCCGGCTGCGCGACGAGTTCGGCTACCGGATCGTCGAGCCCGAGGCCGGTCCGCTCGCCTCCGGCCAGGTCGGGATCGGCCGGCTGGCCGACCTGGCCCGGATCGTCGACGCGGTGGTCGCGGCGATCGGCGAACGGCCCGTACGGGCACCGGACCCCACGCTCCGTCCGCCCCGGCTCGGGGTACTCCCGCGCCCGGCCGACCTCGGGGGACGCCATCTCGTCGTGACCGCCGGCGCGACGGCCGAGCCGATCGACCCGGTCCGCTTCATCACGAACCGCTCGTCGGGCAAGATGGGCATCGCGATCGCGACAGCCGCGCTCGATCGCGGCGCCGCCGTCACGCTCATCCTCGGCCAGGTCGTCGTGCCGACCCCCGACCGCGCGACCGTCGTCAGGGCGGAGACCACCGCGGCGATGCGCGAGGCCGTCCTGCGGACGGTCTTCGCGGCGGACGGAGCCGCCGCCTGCGACGCGCTCATGATGGTCGCCGCCGTCGCCGACTTCCGCCCGAAGCGGGCGGCGGGCACGAAGCTCGTCCGGGGCGGGGCGCTGACGCTCGAGCTCGAGCCGACCGAGGACATCCTGGCCGAGGTCGGCGGGCGGGTCCGTGCGCTGGCGGAGGGGGCCGAGCGCGGCGGCCGCGCCGCCCCGCCGGTCCCCGTGCTGATCGGGTTCGCGGCGGAGACCGGCTCGCTCGAGCGGGCGGCGGACAAGCTCGCCCGGAAGGGCCTCGACCTCCTGGTCGCCAACGACGTGGCCGAGCCCGGCTCCGGCTTCGCCGTGGACACGAACCGGGTGACGGTCCTCGGTCGGGACGGCTCGGCCGAGGCCTGGCCGCTCCTGGAGAAGCGGGAGGTCGCCGACCGGCTGCTCGACCGCCTGGCGGCGCTGCTGGACGCCCGCGACGCCGGTCGGCACACTGCGTCCATGCACCGGGAGACCCAACCGTGAGCGCCACCACCGAGCCCGTCCGCCGCCTGACGGTCGCGGACGTCGCGAAGCTCCACGCCGACGGCCAGCGCATCGCGATGCTGACCGCCTACGACTATCCGACCGCCCGACTCCTCGACGAGGCCGGCATCCCCATCCTGCTCGTGGGGGACTCGCTCGGCGAGGTCATGCTCGGCTACGAATCGACGGTCCGCGTCTCGATGGCCGAGATGCTCCACCACACGAAGGCCGTCGTGCGTGGGTCGACCCACGCGCTCGTGGTCGGCGACATGCCCTTCCTCTCGTATGCCACGGTCGACGAGGCGCTCGAGAACGCGGGTGCGTTCCTCCGCGAGGCGGGCGTGCAGGCCGTCAAGGTCGAGGGTGGCGTGCGGACGGCGCGGGTCATCGAGGCCCTGGTCCGGACCGGGATCCCGGT
>JAPVSP010000228.1:0-3895 GCA_047519685.1 Chloroflexota bacterium | reverse complement strand
TAGGTGTGATTCCCCGGGACGTTGTTGACGGCGTCCATCGGTGAGCGGCCGCCGAGCGAAGTGTGGGGTCGGCGTCGATTGTAGAAGTCGACGAACACCGGGAGGGCGGCCTCGCGTTCCTCGTTCGAGATGTACGGCCGGCTGTAGGCCCACTCGGCGAGGAGGGTCTTGATCAGCCGCTCGGCCTTGCCGTTCGTCTGCGGGCGATACGGTCGCGTCCGCTTGTGACGGGCTCCGAGCTCCGCCAGCGTGGCCCGGTAGGCCAGCGATCGGTAGACAAGGCCGTTGTCGGTCAGGACGCGCTCGACCGCGATGCCCAACCGGGCGAACTCGACCGCGGCGACCTCGAGGGCGTGCGCGGCGCTCGCACCGCTCTCGTCAGGCACCGGGACCACGACGGCGAGGCGACTGGCGTCGTCGATGACGACCTCGAGATGCTCGTATCCCCATGCCTGGCGCTCGCCCGCGCGTCGATTGCGTAGCCCGACCTTGAGGCCGAGGGTCCGATGGCCGCCCCCGTCGGGGATCCGGCCGAGCTTCTTGTGGTCCTGATGGAGGAGCGCCCCGGGATGGCAGGCCACGTAGCGGATCGGGGCGACCGTCACCCGGTCGGCATCGCGCAGGCGGCTCATCTGCGCCCGACGCAGGACCGCGTACACGGTCGAGCGAGGCTGCCCGAGCAGATAGCCGAGCCGGTGCGGGCCGTATCGCCAGGCGACGCGGGCCGCCAGGATCTCGGTCACGATCGGCTCGGGCAGGCGGCGGGGAGACCGGCGTGGTCGGGAGGACCGGTCCTCGAGGCCCGGGGCGCCCTCGGCCCGATACCGCCGGACCCACTTGTACGCAGTGGGCCGGCTGATCCCGAGCTGCTCGGCGACGTGCGCCACCGGCCAGCCGGCTTCGACCCGGGCCACGATCAGCTGACGGCCGAACACTGTGAGCTTCGCCCTACGATGTGCCACGAGAGCCTCCTGCGGGTGTTGGTCCTGAACACCCTTCACCCTGCAGCGAGGCTCTCGTCTGTCAACAACGTGTTTGGGAACTACACCTAGGACGCGGCCCTCAGGACCCGGACAGGCCGGCCGTCACGTCGCTCGAGGTCGCGCTCGAGCTCCTCGACGGCCTCGATCGCCGCCGCCCACTCCGGGGAGTACGGCACGGACTCGTCGAGGCGTCGTCGCGCACGCTGGAGGGCGCGGCGTCGGTCGTCCTGTTCGGGCATGGCACGGAGCGTCCGGCCCCGGGCCGCTCCGATGCGAGGGCCACTCGGCCCGTCGCTCCTCACTCGTTCGTACCAGGACCCGAACGGCCCGGCCGCCGGCCCGTTCTCCGAACCGAGGCGCGATCGGCGGGACATCGCTCTTCCCCCGGGCGGTGACAGGCCCGCCGATGGGCTTCGGCGTTCCAGGGCCCCACCGACGTCCCCCCGTCGGTGGGGCCTCGTCTGGCCGGGGCCGTCCTGACGAACGCGGCGCCGGCCACGTCGAGGGAGCGGCTTTACGCGGCGCGTCCCGCGACGGACGATGCCGCCATGGACCCCGTGATCGGGTTCGTCGGTCTGTACCGGGTCGTCGGATCCCTGTTCGTCCTGCGCTGGCCGTTCTGGGGCGCCCTCGTCGCGGTCGTGACCGACCTGGGCGACCTGCTCCTGTTCGACCTGTTCGTCCAGTTCGGGGGCTGGGGCGGGTTCGCGGGCTACCAGACCTTCGACAAGTGGGCCGATCAGGTCTACCTCGGGACGTTCCTCATCGTCGCGCTCCGGGACTTCGCGCCGTTGCCCAGGCGGATCGCGGTCGCGCTCTACCTCTTCCGGCTCGTCGGCTTCGTCGCCTTCGAGTCCGGGCTGGCGCCCCGCGAGGCGCTGTTCCTCTTCCCGAACCTCTTCGAGTTCTGGTTCATCGCCGTCGCCTTCACGATGCGCTTCCGCCCGGCCTTCGCCTGGGCACCCGCACGCGCGGCGGGCGCCCTTGCCGTCCTCCTCGCTGGGAAGCTCGTCCAGGAGTGGGCGCTCCACGTCGGACGCGTCTTCGACGAGACGACCTTCCTCGGCGCGCTCGAGTCGATCTGGCACGCGGTGACGGCACCGTTCGGCACCAGGTGAGACCGGCCGCCACGACGACACAGGCCACGATGCGCCCCCATTCACCTTTACGTAAACGTGAATGTTTGGTAGGATCCGGTCGTGGATCTTGTCCGTCCGACCCGTGACCCGGATCAGCCGGAGCCGGGCGAGCGACTCCTGCGCATCCAGGAGGTCGCCGCGGAGACCGGCCTGACGCCGCGGTCGATCCGCTACTACGAGGAGCTCGGCCTGCTGACCCCGGCGGCCCGCTCGGAGGGCGACTACCGGCTGTACGACGCCTCGGACCTCGAGCGGCTTCGCTTCATCCGCGGCCTGCGCGACGATGCCGGCTTCTCGCTCGCCGAGATCGCCCAGCTCCTGGAGGACGAGGCGGCCCGGCGCCGCGCGAGGGAGCGGTTCCGTTCGTCCGCGGATCCGGCCGATCGACGCGAGGCCATCCTCGACACGATCAGCCGGGTGGAGCGGCAGATCGCGACGCTGCGCGCCAAGGCGGATCGGCTGGCCGAGATGACCGTCGAGGCGGAGAGCCGGCGCAGCCATCTGCTGGAGCACCTCCGCGAGCTCGATCCGCCCGGTCCGGTCGAGGCCGGCCGATGACGCTCCGGACCCTCACCGGCTCGGCCGGGATGCGCGCCTTCCGCTATCGGAACTACCGCCTGTTCTACGGCGGCCAGACGATCTCGCTGGTCGGGACGTGGATGCAGACGGTCGCCCAGGGCTGGCTCGTCCTGTCGCTGACCGGCGACCCGCTCTACCTCGGCCTCATCGCCGCCGCCCAGTTCACCCCCGTGCTCCTGCTCGGGCTGTTCGGCGGGATCGTCGCCGACGCCGTCCCGAAGCGGCCGACCCTCGTCGCGACGCAGACGTCGATGATGGTGCTCGCGCTCATCCTCTGGGCGCTCACGGCAGCGGGGGTCGTCCAGGTCTGGATGATCGTCGTGGTCGCGCTGCTGCTCGGTACGGCGAACGCGGTCGACATGCCCGTGCGCCAGGCGTTCGCGGTCGAGATGGTCGGCCGCGAGGACATCGGCAACGCCGTCGCGCTCAACTCGGCGATGTTCAACAGCGCGCGGATCGTGGGTCCCGCCGTCGCCGGCCTCACGATCGGCGCCGCCGGCATCGCGACGGCCTTCCTGCTCAACGGCCTCAGCTTCCTGGCGGTGATCGGCGGGCTGTTGCTGATGCGTGACGGGGAGCTCCAGCTGCCGCCGCCGAGCCCGCGCCCGCGGACGGTGGGCGCGGTGGTCGACTCGCTCTCGGAGGGGCTCGGCTATGTCCGCCGGACCCCGCTCGTGCTGCTCGCCGTCATCCTCGTCGGTTTCGTGTCGACGTTCGGGATGAACTTCAACGTGCTGGTGCCGGCCTACGCGAAGAACGTCCTCGACGTCGGCGCGACCGGCTACGGCTTCCTGATGTCGGCCTCGGGCATCGGGTCGCTCGTCGCCGCCCTCTGGCTTGCCTTCAACGGGCGGCCGAGGCCGTCGCTGATGGTGGCCGGGGCGCTCCTCCTCGGGCTGTCCGAGCTGGGCCTGGCCGCGAACGGACACGCGGGGATCGCGCTCGGCCTCATGCTGCTGGCCGGTATCGGCGGCATCGCGATGACTGCGACGGCCAACACGACCATCCAGACCGTCGTGCCAGATGGCCTGCGCGGGCGAGTGATCAGCGTCTACACGACGATCTTCGCCGGCTCGACGCCGATCGGCGGCCTGCTGCTGGGCGGGGTCGCCTCGGGCCTCGGGGTGCCGGCGGCGTTCCTCCTCGGTGGTGGCGTCTCCGCGGTCGTCGCGCTGGTCGCGTTCGCCTGGCTGC
>JAPVSP010000227.1:0-6177 GCA_047519685.1 Chloroflexota bacterium | reverse complement strand
GGTCCGCATCGAAGGTCGCATGGTCGGCCACCTCCGACGCGAGGATGCGCGACGCCTGCGGGCGCTCGTGCTCGAGACCCGCCGCCACCACGGTCGAGCCACCTGCCGCGCCGTCATCCGGGGCGGCTGGGACCGCGGCCGCTCGGATGTGGGCTCGTTCGGCGTCGTCGTCCTCGTGCCCGGATCTTCGCCCGGCCGCTCCTGCTGAGGGCTCCAGGGCGCGGGTCGAGGAGCGCGAGGCCGCGTCTGGCCGGGATCGAGCCCAGGGGCTACGATTCGGCGCATGACGGCACCCGCGCCCGTCGCCTCTGGTCGCCGGATCGAGCCGCCGGAACGCCACATCGTCCACGCGACCGACCTCGGCGGCGTCGAGATCCTCAAGCACGGCGACCTCTACCTGCTGACCGACCCGTTCGGCGACATCCATCTGGATTCACGCGGCCTCGGCCTGTACCTCGGCGACACGCGGATCCTGTCCTCCCTCCTCCTGCGGGTGAACGACAGCCGCCCCACGCTGCTCCGCGGAGATTCGAGGGACGGGTTCCGCGGAACCATCCAGCTCACGAACCCGGCGCTGCGGCGGCACCCGGGCAACAAGATCGCCCCAGCCGCCGCGCTCAGCCGCCAGTCGCTCGGGATCGCCCGCCACCGCCTGATCGGCCGTGGCCTCCGCGAGCGGATCGTCATCTCGAACTTCACCGAGCAGCCGGAGCGTCTGACGATCACCCTGGCGCTTGGCGCCGATATGGCCGACATCTTCGAGGTCCGTGGCCATCACCGCCCGGACCCTGGCCGGCTCCTGCCGATCGAGGTGGAGTCGACCCGCGCGACGTTCGCCTACGAGGGCCGAGACCGCCGCCTCCGCCGGACGTTCATCGTCTTCCCCAAGGCGGAGACCGACGACCGGCTCGACGACCCCGGTGCGGCGTTCCGTCTCCTCTGGATGCGCGAGATCGAGCCGGGCGGACGGACGGAGCTCGAATGGACGATCTGGACCGACATCGTCCCGCTCCCCGCGGGACCCGCAGGATCGCGATCGGAGAACGGCGGCGCCGGCAGCGAGCGCAGCGGCGGGGCGGGCGGGAACGGCGCCGGCGGACCGCCCGAGCGGGGTCGCCCGACCCGCCGACCGAGGCCACCGGCGATCGATGAGGCCGCAGGCGAGGCGGCCTACCGCGACTGGCTGGCGACGACCACGGCCATCGACTCGGACCACGAGCTCTTCGACCGCGCCGTCGCGCGGAGCCTGGCCGACCTCCGCCTCCTGGTCAACGACGGGCCGGGGCCGGGCGAGCACTACGTGGCGGCGGGCATCCCGTGGTTCTCGACGCTCTTCGGGCGCGACGCGATCATCACCGCCTTCGAGACCGTGGCATTCCGACCCCAGCTGGCGGCCGAGACGCTCCGGGTGCTCGCGGCGCGGCAGGCGACCAGGGACGACCCGGGTGCCGACGCAGAGCCGGGGAAGATCGTCCACGAGCTGCGCACCGGCGAGATGGCGGCGACCGGCGAGATGCCGTTCGGGGCCTACTACGGCAGCGCGGACGCGACTCCGCTCTGGCTGGTGCTCCTCGGCGAGACGTTCGACTGGACGGGCGACCGGCAGCTGCTCGACGACCTCTGGCCGCACGCGCTGGCGGCCCTCGAGTGGATCGACCGGTACGGCGACCTCGATGGCGACGGCTTCGTCGAGTACCGCCGGCGCGCGCCGAAGGGCCTGATCAACCAGGGCTGGAAGGACTCGAGCGATTCCGTCAGGTTCCACGACGGGCGGGTCGCGGCCGCGCCGATCGCTCTCGTCGAGGTCCAGGGCTACGTGCACGACGCGAAGCTGCGCCTCGCGCGGCTCGCGCGCACCCGCGGGGATCCCGCGCTGGCCGAGCGACTCGAGTCGGACGCCGCCCGTCTCAGAGACCGGTTCGAGCAGGCGTACTGGGTGCCGGCCCGAGGGGCGTACGCGATGGCCCTCGACCGAGAGAAGCGACCGGCGGATGCCGACGCGTCGAACGTCGGGCACGCCCTGTGGAGCGGGGTCGTCTCACGGGAGCGGGCGGCCCAGGTCGCTGCCCGGCTCACCGGAGAGAGACTCGACTCCGGGTGGGGGATCCGGACGCTGGCCGCCGGCGAACCCGGCTACAACCCGCTCGGCTATCACACCGGGTCCGTGTGGCCGCACGACAATGCGATCGCCGTCGCCGGGCTCAAGCGGTACGGGTTCGACGACCTGTCGAACGGGCTGGCAACGTGTCTCCTCGAGGCGGCCGAGCATGCCCCGGGGTTCCGGCTGCCCGAGCTCTTCTGCGGCTTCGACCGGCGAGAGGTCGGCGTGCCGGTCCCGTACCCGGTCGCCTGCTCGCCGCAGGCGTGGTCCGCGGCGGCGCCGCTGTTCATCGTCCGGACGATGCTCGGCCTTCGACCCGACGCCGCGGCGCACAGCCTCGAGCTCGTGCGTCCGCACCTGCCCACGTGGCTCGGGAAGCTGACGCTGACCGGCCTCCGGGTGGGCGACGCCTCGCTCGACCTGCTGTTCCATCGCTGGCGCGGCTCCACGGCCGCGGAGGTCCTCCGGCGCGACGGCCAGCTCGACGTGACGATCCGTTTCTGAGCGCTGCGGCCACGCGGCGCTCCGCGTCGCGGCCGGGGCGAGCTCCGGCTACGCGCCGGGCGATCGGTCGCCGGCCGGCCCGGACGCCACGGGAGCCGGGCCCGACGCCACGGGAGCCGCCTGCGCGGGCTCGGCCCCGCCGACGCTGAGCCCGAGCCTCGCCGCATACACCGTCTCGTAGCCGTCGGTCATCCGCACGGCCGAGAACCTGTCGAGCACCTCCCGCCGGATCCGGGTGCGGTCGAGCTCGCCGACCCGGCCGACCGCCGCCGCGAGGTCCTCGAGGTCGTCGGCGAGGAAGCCGTCGATCCCAGCGCGGACGATCTCCCCGAGCGCACCGGCGTCGCGGGCGACGACCGGCGTGCCGCAGGCCAGCGACTCGATCGCGACGAGGCCGAACGGCTCGGGCCAGGCTCCGGGCATGACGGTCGCCCAGCTCTCGGCGAAGAGCGCGTCGCGCTCGGTGCCGGACAGCTCGCCGAGGTACTCGGCATCGGCGCGCCGGAGGGCCGGCCGGAAGACCTCGCGGTCGTAGGCGCGCTCGGCCCGGGTGGCCGGGGGCTTCGCGGCGATCCGGATCCGCCGGCCCGCGAGCCGGGCGATCTCGATCGCGTCCGCGGCGGCCTTCTCCTCACCGAACCGGCCCACGAAGCACAGGGCGTCGCCGGGCCGCTCGCCGAACGGCGCGGCGTCGAGGGTCAGCCCGTTGTGGACGACGCCGGCCCACCGGACGTTCTGCCGGCTCGCCGCCTGTGAGGCGCTGATCGCGACCAGGCCGGGCGGCGGGTCATCGAGGATGCGGTCGTACCAGGGCAGGTCCAGGCGACCGTGGAAGGTGCCGACGACCGGGGTCGGGGACAGGCGGGCGAGGACGACGTTGAACGCGTCGAGATGGGCGTGGATGAGGTCGAACTCGCGCGCACGCCCGAGGACGGTGAAGAGGGTCGAGATCGACCAGGGCGCCCACTGGTCGATCGCCCCGACCGCGCGAAGCGCCTCCGGCACGGTCGGGACGAGCGGCCCATCGATCGACGAATCCCCACTGGCGAAGACCGTGACCGCATGGCCGCGGCGGCGGAGCTCGCGGACGAGCTCGTCGACGACGCGCTCCGTCCCGCCGTAGCCGTTCGGCGGCACGGCCTCGATCGGCGGCACCACGTGGGCGATGCGCAGGGGCGCGATCCACATGCCCCGATGCTGCCACGGATCGCGGCGGGGCGTCGATGATGTCGACGCACATCCACCCGCGCACGGAGGAGGGGGCATGGAGACGCTCAGGGATACGGTCGCGGTCATCACGGGCGGCAGCGCCGGCATCGGTCGGGCGACCGCCCGCGAGCTGCTGGGAGCTGGAGCCCGGGTGGTCCTGGGGGCGCGCCGGCGCGAGCGCCTGGAGGCCATCGAGGCGGGGTTCCCGGGCCGGGCCGTGGCGGTCGAGATGGACGTCCGGTCGCCCGAGGATTGTCGTCGTCTGGTGGGCACGGCCATCGAGCGCTTCGGGCGCCTCGACAGCCTCATCGCGAACGCCGGCATCGGGCTGTACGGCGGGATCCTCGACCACACCGACGAGGCGCTCACGACGATGCTCGACACGAACATCGCGGGGACCGTCTGGCCGATCCGAGCCGCGGTCCCTGAGATGCTGGAGACGAGTCGTGGCGACATCGTCATCGTCGCCTCCGTCGCCGGCTTCCGCGGCGGCGCGGACGAGGCGGTCTACGCGGCCACGAAGTTCGCCCAGGTGGGCCTCGCCGGTGCTCTCGATCGAAAGCTCCGCGAGAAGGGGATCCGGGTGACCACGATCGCGCCCGCCGGCACGGCGACCGAGTTCGCCATGGGCACCGGGCGGACGGCGGACATGCCCGAGCTGGAGACGTACCTCAGGCCGGCGGACATCGCCTTCGCGATCCGCACGGTCCTGGAGCAGCCGAGGCGGCTCCGGACGCAGTTCTGGACGATCTGGAGCATGGCGCAGGGAAGCTGAGCGGGGCGTGCGGGCGGGTCTCCCGGCCGCCGGGCCGGACGGAGACGGGTCCCCGATCGGTCGGCTCGTCGTCCCGGCCCAGCGCTACCTGCCAGGGACGCCGAGCCATGGGAGCTCCATCGGTGTCGCGGATCGTGCGTTCGGGTGCAGAGCGAGCCAGCGTCGACTCCGTCGCGTCATGGGATCCCGTCGGAGGATTGATCAAACAGGTCGCCGCGTCCCACGAAGCGACTGACACCATGACCTGATCGTGTCTGAAGACAGGCCAAGCCGAGTGGCTCAGCCCGGGTCTTCGGCCGGCACGAGGCCCAGCCGAACGCCCATGGCGGCTGCCGCTCCCCGGCCCGGCACTCCGAGCTTGCCGAGGATGTTGGACACATGGACGCTGGCGGTCTTCTCGGTCACGAAGAGTCGCTTGCCGATCTCGCGGTTCGACAAGCCCAGTACGAGGAGGCCAAGAACCTCGCGCTCGCGCTCGGTGAGGTCCCAGCGATCGCGCTCGAGTCTCCCATGCGTCGGGTCGGTCTCGGCGAGGGAGATTCGGGCCCGCAGCGCAAGGGCCTCGATCCGGGTCGCCAGCGGGCGAGCGCCGATCTCCGTCGCCGCCGTGTGGGCGCTCCTCAGAGTTAACGCGATCTCCTTCCGATCACCGCGGAGGGCGAGCATCGCCTCGGCCCGCCGATACCGGGCATACACCTCATCGATCGGCTGCTCGAGCGTGGCGAAGGCGCGCGCCGCGAGGTCCCAGGCGCCTGGATCGGAGCGGCCCAGGGCTCGGCCGGCCTCGGCCGTCGCCAGGCGGGCGCAAGCAGCCAGGCTCGCGGCCACACGGTCTTCGGCCGCAGCTCGCGATTCGGTCCGGACCGCCAGGTCGGCGAGAGCCGTCGCGCGGGCACCAGAATCGGCCGCCCGCTCGTCGCGCCGGAACGCCCGGTGGTCCTCGGCCTCGTCGGCGGCGCAGCGGGCGCCGAGCGCGAGGAGCCACCACAACAGTGCCTCACGCTCCGGGTCGTCCGACTCGCTGATCGCCTCCTCGACGGCGCGCCGGCCGTCGGCGTGGCGGCCCTCCGCATTGGCGATGGCGACTTGCGCTCGAAGCATGAACAGCCGGTCGAGCCTCGATGCCGCGGGTCCGACTCCGACGAGGCGCTCGGCGATCTCCATCCTGGCCTTCGCCCGATCGACATCGCCGCGAAGGACGTCGAGCTCCGCGGAGCTCTGGTGGAGCCACGCGATCTGGAGCGTCTCGTGGTCCGGCAGGGCGGCCTCGCCGAGCAGGCGGTCCGCCTCGTCCCACTCCCCGAGGACCACGAGGTGGTCGACGAGGCCGGCCAGGAGCATCGGACCCCAACGTCGCTCCGTCCCGTCCCGGCGAAGCTGCTCGTACCCGTCGCGGAGCATGTCGAGCGCCTCGCGGTGACGACCGGCCCACCCGAGACCACCCTCGAGGTTCGACGCCGCCAGCCAGAGCTGGTCCTGGTCGTCGCCGAGCCGGGCCAACGCGACCATCGCCGCGCGAAGATGCTGGATCCCCGCCTCCTCCCAGCCCTGGTAGCAGAGCGAGAAGCCGAGCATCGCGCGCGCCTCG
>JAPVSP010000226.1:0-2514 GCA_047519685.1 Chloroflexota bacterium | reverse complement strand
GCGGCCGCTCACCGATGGACGCCGTCAACAACGTCCCGGGGAATCACACCTAGGCTCGTCTGGCCCGAGGGGGGTCTCCCGTGGAGTTCCTGATCCTGGGCCCGCTCCAGGTCATCGATGAGGGGCGACCGGTGCCGGTGCCGCCCGGGCGCCCGGCCCAGCTCCTGGCACTCCTGCTCCTGCACGCCGATCGAGTGCTCCCGGCAGAGCGGATCATCGACGAGCTGTGGGCCGATCAGCCACCGGCGAGCGGTGCCAAGGCCCTCGCGTTCCATGTGCTGAAGCTCCGCGACGCGCTCGAGCCCGATCGCCGGCGGGGCGGGACCGACGGCATCCTGGTCACCGATCCGTCCGGGTACATGCTGCGGGTCGGGCCGGACCAGATCGACGCGGCGCGCTTCGAGCGGCTGGCCGCAGAGGGTCGGGGCCGGCTCCGCGACGATCCGGCCGGCGCCCGCGAGACGCTTGACGCGGCCCTCCGGCTCTGGCGAGGCGATCCGCTGGCCGAGTTCACGTATGCATCGTTCGCCCAGCCGGAGATCCGTCGCCTCGAAGAGCTCCGACTTCGCGTCCTGGAGGACCGGATCGAGGCGGACATCGCCCTGGCCCGACACGACGCCGTGATCGACGAGCTGGAGGGGCTCGTCGCCGAGCATCCATTCCGGGAACGCCTGCGTGGCCAGCTCATGACGGCCCTGTACCGCGCCGGCCGCCAGGCGGAGGCCCTGCGCGCCTTCCAGGACGGCCGCCAGCGGCTCGCGGAGGAGCTCGGGATCGACCCGGGCCCGGAGCTGAAGCGACTCGAGGTCGCGATCCTGCAGCAGGACCCGAGCCTCGACCTGGCGACAGCCGGCCGGCCGGCGCGGCCGCGGAACCCGTACAAGGGCCTGCGGCCGTTCGGCGAGCGCGACCAGGCCGACTTCTTCGGGCGCGAGGCGCTCACCCAGCGTCTTCTCGTCGGGCTGGAGCGCGTCGCCCGCGGCGGGGGACTGCTCACGGTCGTAGGACCGAGCGGCAGCGGGAAGTCGAGCGTGGTCCGCGCGGGCCTGATCCCGGCATTGCGGGCCGGCGCGCTGCGAGGTTCGGACGCCTGGACGATCGCGGTGCTGTACCCGGGCGCCGATCCCTTCCGGGAGCTGGCCGCCGCCCTCGGGCCGGCGCCCGCCGGACCGCGTCCGGGGCCTGACCCGATCGAGCGGCTCGAGATGGACGGCGACATCCCGGCCGCCGTGGCCGCGACGCTCCCGGCACTTGGGTCGCGGCTCGTGCTGGTCATCGACCAGCTCGAGGAGCTGTTCCTCCTCCCCGGGCGAGAGGGAGTCGGGGATCGGTTCCTCCACGGCCTGGTCGATGCGTTGTCGGCGGCGAAGGGGCGCCTGCTGGTCGTGGTCACGCTCCGGGCCGACTACTTCGACCGCCCGCTGCGCTCGTCGGCGCTCGGCGAGCTCATCCGGGCCGGCACGGAAGTGGTCACGCCGCTCACCCGGGAGGAGCTCGAGCGAGCGATCGCGGGACCCGCCGAGGTCGTGGGCGCCGAGCTCGAGCCAGGCCTCGCCGCGGAGGTCATCTCCGACGTCGCAGACCGGCCGGGCACCCTCCCCCTGCTCGAGTACGCCCTCACCGAGCTGTCCGACCGGAGCGACGGCCGGCGCCTGACCCATGCCGGGTACGCGGCGATCGGCCGCGTCCTCGGAGCGCTCGGGCGCCGCGCGGAGGAGACGTACCAGGCGCTCCCGCCGGATGCCCGAGAGATCGCCCGGCAGGTCTTCCTCCGGCTGGTCGCGCTCGGCGAGGGCGCCGCTGGCACGGTCCGCCGGGTGCCACGGGCCGAGCTGGATTCGCTGTCGGCCGAGCCGCGAACCATCGACGCGGTCATCGACGCGTTCGGTCGCTGGCGTCTCCTGTCGTTCGACCGCGACCCCGTGACCGGCGAGGGCACCGTGGAGGTCGCCCACGAGGCGTTGCTCTCTCACTGGTCGCGACTCGCCGTCTGGGTGGAGGAGGCCCGCCAGGACCTGTGGATGCAACGTCGCCTGGGCGATGCGGCAGCCGAATGGGAACGCGAGAAAGAGGACGGCGGCTTCCTCCTGTCGGGCAGCCGGCTCGAGCTCTTCCGGGCGTGGGGGGAGACGTCGACCCTTCGCCTCAGCGGCGAGGAGCAACGCTTCCTCGAAGCCAGCCTCGACGAGCAGCGACGCCGCGAGGAGGAGGACATCGCTCGGACCAGGCGCGAGCGGGCCCTGGAACGGCGAGCCACGCGGTGGCTCCGGGCGCTCGTCGCCGTCTTCGCGGCGTCGACGGTGGTCGCCACCGCCCTGTTGCTCGTCGTCCTCGCCCAGGGCGAGGCGGCGCGACAGGGGGAAGCCATCGCCCGGGCTGGAGAGCTGTCGGCGGCCTCGGTCGCCAAGCTGAGCACGGATCCGCGGCTCAGCCTGCTCCTCGGCGTCGAGGCGGCGCGGGCGACGGCGGACCGGGGGTTCATCACCGAACAGGCGATGGAGGCGCTGGACTGGG
>JAPVSP010000225.1:0-6706 GCA_047519685.1 Chloroflexota bacterium | reverse complement strand
GAATCCCACGCTGCCTGCCGCGCCTCGGTGTGCTTCAGCGAAGTCAGCGGACGGCTCAGATGGGCCGCGCCTGCCAAGGTTGCGGCGTCCGCGGCATTCTGGTAATCCCGCCGGACCTTCAGCCACGACCCGTAGTCGACCGCGAGCGCTGTCGCGCCCAGGAGCACGACGAGGAAGAGGGCGAAGATGACCAGGACCTGTCCGCGGTCCGCTGGTTCGCCTCGGTGTCGCCGGGCCTGTATCAACGACGTCAGGTGCATGCTAAGACCCCTGTCGGGAACGGAGGAGTGATCCGAAGGGTCTCCATGCGCATCCCTTCGGAGACGGTCGCGGTCAAGGCGTTGTCCTTGACCCCGTCGATCAGGTCGACGATGTTGCTGATGACCGGGAAGAAGATCGGGTGTCGGTACTGGATCGTGACCTGGACGCGGATCGAGTAGCTGGGATTCGAGCCCGTGTTGTCGCCATTCGGGTAGGCGCAGTAGACGATGGTCGTGTTCGTCCCGACGAGGTTCGTGTCCCTGTACCCGATGATCGACCGGGGCAGGATGTTGTTGACCATATCGGTCCGCACCGTCGTGGCTCGCGCCGAGTAGTCGGGCACCTGGTAGGTCGTCGCATAGCGAGCGGCCTCTCTCGCGGCGTTCGTCATGCCAACCTGCCCGGCCAGCAGGAATCCGAACTGGATGATCCCGAAGAGCAGCAGGAACAACAATGGCGCGACGAGTGCGAATTCGACGAGCGCCTGGCCGCGCTGCTCAGGGTCGCCCCTGGCGCGTATCCGTCCGCTCATTGGTAGCAGACCCCAGGGGTGGCCGGGATGTCTCCGGTGTAGCTAGGCAACTGCTCCTGGTTGGCCACGCGGATGGTCTCGGTCGTCGTGACCCTCAGCCGCCCGTCGTTCGATCCGTCGAAGGCATCGATGACGTTCGCGATGAGCGGGACGAACAGGCGATGCTTGTACACGGTCGTGACAGTCACCTGGATCGCAGTCGCGAGGCTCGGGTCGGTGTACTTCGAGTAGCAGACCTGCGTCTTGGTCGATCCGGTCGTCTCGACTGCCGATGCGTCGTAGGCCATGACGTTCCTGGGCAGCCAGGTGTCCAGCAGTCGCTTGAAGACGAAGTCGCCGTTGGTGCTGGCTGCCGTCGTGTCGAGTGTCGGGGTCGTCGCGGCCGCGTTCCGCGCGGCCTCGCGCGTCGCGTTGATGACGCCGACCTGGGCGGCGAAGATGTAGCCGAATTGCAGGATCGTCCCCAGGACGAAGACCAGGATCGGCGCGACGATCGCGAGCTCGACCAGCGACTGACCCCGTTCGCCCTCGGTCGGTTTCGAACGCAACAGGATGCCCACGTGACCCCCGGTTCCCCTGGGATGAGTACGGTCGTACTATCCGGAGCCCACCTTTCAGGCTCCCTTGCGCGGTCGCTCGCGGGCAACACCGACTCATGTGCCGGGACCTACGGTCCGGGGGCCGGGGTACGAACCACCCATTGCCTGCCCCCTCGCTCCGGCCGACGCTGCCGCCATGACCAAGAAGCGCGTCGTCGTCGCCATCCTCTGGATCTATTCGTGCTGGGCGGCCGGCGGGCTCGCCGAGTTCATGATCGGCGCCCCGGCCCTGCTCGGCCTGGCCGTCGGCATCGGCGCGGCCGTGTTCTTCGCGCTCGATCCGCTCGGCGTCGTGTGGCCGAAGACCGAAGAGCCGACCGTCCGGGTCGAGCGAGCGCCTTCGTTGGAGAAGGGCCCCGCGGTCGGGAGCGCGGTCACGCAGTAGATCGCCGGCATCGGCCGACCCGAGGCCCGTCCAGCGCGGACGGGCCTTCGTATGTCCGCCGCCGTTTCCGTTAGCTCTCCTCGCCCGGCTCGCCCGGCAGGAGGACGCTGAACGCCGCCCCTCGACCCGCCTCCGCCGGCTCGAGCACGAGGTCGCCGCCCATCGCGCGACAGAGCTCGCGGGAGACGTACAGCCCCAGACCGCTCCCGTCCTCGCTCGAGCCATTGCTGCCGCGCTCGAACCGCGCGAACAGGCGCTCGCGGTCGCCCCCGGGCACGCCCGGTCCGTGGTCGGCGACCGTCAGTCGAAGCCTCGAGCCGCCGGGCTCCACGCAGACCGTCGCCTCGATCGGGGCGCCGCGCCCGTACTTGACCGCGTTGTCGAGCAGGGCCCAGAGGACCTGGTCGAGCTGGTCGCCGTCGGCGATCGCCAGCCAGCCGGTCGCCCGGTCGTCGATGGTGAACTCGACGCCGGTCGAGCCGAGCGCCTCCCAGGTGCGGCGCATCCGCGGTCCGAGAGCGAGCACCTCGCTCGTGGGCCGAAGGGCGCCGGACTCGACCCGCGAGACGGTCAGCAGCTGCCGGACCATGCGGGAGAGCCGGTCGGCCTGCTCGACGATGATCCCCAGGCGGCGGTCGGCGCGCTCGACCTCGAGCTGGCTGCCGTAGGCCCGGATCCGGGCCAGCGGTGTCTGCAGGTTGTGGCTGACACCGCGCAGGAAGTCGTCCTTCGCCGCGTCGAGCTCGACGAGCCGAGCGTTCTGCGCGTCGACGCGTGCGAACAGCTCGGCGTTGCGCATCGCGACGGCGAGCTCGGAGGCGAACAGCTCGAGCAGGTCCTGGTCGGCGCGCTCCCAGCGCCGGGTGGCCGGCAGCCGCCCGAAGAGGACGCCGAGCGGCTCCTCCCCGGCGCGCAGCACCGCCCGCACCGGCACGGCCTCGCCCGGGACGACCTCCTCCTCCGGGACCTCGGTCGGGTCGCCGAGGTAGACGGCCGCATCGATCATCTCGAATGCCTCTCGCGCCCGCGTCCCCGCGAGGTCGGCGAGGCGGTCGACGCCGTCGCCGGGCGACAGCGTGCCGATCGCCGCGAGGATCCGCCCGAGCTCCCGGTTGCGCCGCTCGAGGTCCGCCGCGAGTCGGTTGTGGCTCTCGGCCAGGCGGGCGAGCTCGTCGTCGCCCGGCACGTGGATCGGGGTGCGCAGGTCACCGGCCGAGACGCGGTCCACGGCGGAGGCGATCGCCCGCAGGGGCGCGGTCAGGTCGGCGGCCAGGAGATAGGCGATGAGGATCGCCAGGAGGACGGTCGCGGCGATGGCGAAGAGGAGCAGGCGCGCCGTGGTCTGGTCCTCGACGGATGGCCGCACCGCGAGCACGAGCGCCCCGAACCCGGCGAGGGGGAGGATGGCGGCCGCGAGCAGGGCCACCGTGAGGCGCGCACGGAACGAGAGCCGGAGCTGCGCCCCGGTCTCCGGAGCATCCGGCGCAGGTCCGTTCACGGCTCCGCCTCACCGCGCGGCGCCGTGTCCTCCTGCGGCGCCTCCGAGGCCATCAGCCGATAGCCCACGCCTCGGACGGTCTGCAGGTGAACGGGTCGATTCGGATCGGTCTCGACCTTCTGGCGCAACCGCCGCATCGTCACCCAGACGTAGGAGGGGTCCGCGTCCTCGGTCTCCGCCCAGCCGCGAGCGAGCAGGGTCTCGGTCGTGACGGTCTGTCCGAGATTGGCGGCCAGCGCGTAGAGGAGGCGCGACTCGGTGGGGGTCAGCCGGACCTCGGCGCCCCGAACGGTCGCCGCGCGTCGGTGCAGGTCGAGCGTGAGCTCCGGCCCGAGCACGAGGCTCTGGCGCGGGACCTTGTCGCCCAGGCGCCGGAGGACGCGGTTCACCCGCGCTCGGAGCTCCGGGTAGTGATACGGCTTGGTGACGTAGTCCTCTGCGAACTCCTCGAGCAGGTCCGCCTTGCTGTCGCCGGCATCGATCGCCGAGAGGACGATGATCGGCAGGTCGGCCGTCGCCTTGAGCTCGCGCGCGAACGTCAGGCCGTCCATCCGCGGCATCATCATGTCGACGATCAGCAGGTCCGGCCAGCCGGTGCGCAGCCGGCGGAGCGCCTCCTCCCCGTCGCGCGCGGTCTGCACCTCGTAGCCGTCGGCGCGCAGCTGCTCCGCGAGCACGACCAGCAGGTTGGGGTCGTCGTCGACGATCAGGAGGCGCGGCGCCACGCCATACGCGCCGCCCGCTCCGCCGCTCAGCATGGGCCGAGTATAGGGAGGCCGTGAGAGCGCACGGCCGCCGTTCGGTGAGCGACGGCGGTGCCGCTCGTCATTCGTGACAGGGCATACGGCGAGGCGGCTCCGACCGAGTGGCTATGCCCGGAGTCGAATGGCGCCGGGAGATGCCCGTGCCGCCTCATGCTCGCCGGGGCATGGCACGGCACGGCCCTACGGGGCCTTCGGGTCCACGTAGCGGCAGCGCGGGAGGACCGGGCAGCGCTCGCATTCGGGCCGCCGGGCATGGCAGACGACGCGGCCGTGCCGGATGAGGTTGACGTGCGCCTCGTACATCTGGTCCGGCTCGAGCATCGCCAGGTACATGTCGTGCGCCTCGTCTGCCGTCGCCTTCGCGGGGATCAGCCCGATCCTCTTGGAGACGCGCTCGACGTGCCGATCGACCGGCATCAGCGGCGCCCCGAAGCAGAACAGCAGCAGGACCGACGCGGTCTTCTTGCCGATCCCGTCGATCTGGGTCAGCCACTCTCGCGCTTCGAGGGCGGGCAGGTCGGCCAGGAACTCGAGCGAATGGTCGCCCCGCGTCTCGCGGACGCGGCGGAGCGCCGCCTGGATGCGGGGAGCCTTCTGCTGCGCGAGGCCGCCGGGGCGGATGGCCTCGACGAGCTCGGGCAGCGGCACCGTCTCGACGGCGAGCCAGTCGGGCGGGGCCGCGGTCGAGAGACCCGGCCCCCCCCAGCCCAGGCCCGGCCGATGCTCCTCCGGCGGGGCGCTCGAGGGGAAGGCGACGCGGAGCGACTCGAACGCCTGCTCGGCGTTCACGTCGGCGCTGTTCTGCGACAGGATCGTCAGGACGAGCTCGCTCGTCGGGTCGAGGCGCCGCTCCCACGCCTGTCGGCCGTGGATCGAGGCGAGGGCGTCGAGCACGAATGGCACGAGCGCCGGTCGGTACCGCTCGAGCCGGCGCGCCCAGGCGCGGGCGGGATCGGCCGGGCGTCGGGCACGCCGACGGGGACTGGCGGCGCGCCTGGTCGGAGCGGCGCCCCTCTTCATGGCGGCACCGTTCGCTCCCGCCCAAGCCGAACGGCGAGCGGCGCCGCCTCGCGGCGTCGCGCTCATCCGAGCAGCGCTCCCATCGAGATCAGCCGGGCCAGCCGCTCGCCGCAGCGGGCGACGGGCTCGGCTCCGGCGGCCATCGCAGCCTCGACCGACGCGGGCCCCTCGGCGACCGGCACGACCACCGCCCCCAGCCGGCCGAGCGCTTCGATCCCCTCCGGCTCGACGCCACCGCCGACCACCACGCACGCCACCCCGGCCTCCGCCGCCCGCCGGGCCACCCCCAGGGCCGTCTTGCCGAACGCCGTCTGCGCGTCGACCCGACCCTCCCCGGTGATGACCAGGTCGGCCTCGGCCAGCTTCGTGGCGAGGCCGGTCTCCTCCATCACCAGCTCGACTCCCGGTACGAGCTCGAGCGAGCGGAACCGATCGCGCAGGCAGAGGAGGCCGAAGCCGACGCCGCCGGCGGCTCCGGCGCCGGGTGTCTCCCGCTCGTGCCGTCCGGTCGCGGACTCGAGCGCGTCGGCCCAGGCGGCCAGGGCCGCGTCGAGCTTCTCGACCTGACCCGGGCTCGCACCCTTCTGCGGTCCGTAGGTCGCCGCGGCCCCGGCCTGGCCGAGCAGCGGGTTCGTCACGTCGCTGGCGATCCGAAGGTCCGTCTCGGCCAGCCGGGGATCGAGCCGGTCGAGGTCGACCCGCGCGACGTTCCGGAGGGCCGAGCCGCCCGCCGCCAGGGGCGTCCCGTCGGCGTCGAGCGACCGGGCGCCGAGGGCGACGAGGATCCCGGTCCCGCCGTCCGTGGTCGCGCTCCCGCCGATCCCCAGGTCGATCCGCCGGATGCCCGCGTCGAGCACGGCGTGGATGACCTCGCCGGTCCCGAAGGTCGAGGCAGCACCCGCGTCGCGCTCCTCCGGGGCAAGCCGCGACAGCCCCGAGGGCGTCGCCAGCTCGACGAAGGCGGCGCTGCCGTCGACCGATCGGAGCCAGCGCGCCTCGATCGTCCGACCGAGCGGGTCGCTGGCGGCTGTCTCGACCCACGCCCAACCCCCCGCCTCGTAGACCGCGACGAGCGTCCCCTCGCCGCCGTCCGCGAGCGGCGCCGCGAGCACCCGGTCGCCCGGCCTCGCGCGTCCCCAGCCCGCGGCGAGCGCCCGGGCGACCTCGACCGACGTGAGCGAGCCCTTGAACGAGTCCGGGGCGAGCACGACGGTCAGGGGTCGGATCGTCGGGGCGGGGCGGCTCATGGCTCGGGCGCCGTCAGCGCGGGGACGCCGGCTCGAGCGACGCGACCGCCCCGGCGGCCGCGCGCCGCTCCAGGTACTCCGGGATGCGGATCATCGGTGGTCGCTCCTGGTCGGCGAGCTCGATGATCTCGAGCGAGAGCCGGCCCCGGCCGGAGCGCGGCAGCTTCATCGTCGAGCCGAGCTCGGCGAACAGCCGAGCCCGCCGCCGCTCCTCCAGCCGCTTCATGACGGCCTGGAGGATGACGAAGCTCATCCGCGACAGCCCCTCCAGCTCCTGGTTCCGGTGGACCCGCCGCTCGAGGTCCGTCTGGCCGAGCCCCTCGATGCCGACTCGCTCGGCGATGTCGATGAGGTGGCCCATCTCCACGGCGTAGCCCGTGAAGAACGGGATCTGCTCGAG
>JAPVSP010000224.1:0-5405 GCA_047519685.1 Chloroflexota bacterium | reverse complement strand
CCCCCGAGGTCGGCCGGCGCGAGGAGCGGCACTACCTCCGGCTCCTCCTCCTGATGGTGGCCGTCATCGTCCTTGCCGGCTTCGTCTTCGGCGTCGCGGGCATGCTCGTCGGCGGCCCGCCGCCCTCGTGACGGCCGGGACGGCTCCGACCGGACGACCCCGGTGACCGCTCGGCCGTCGGACGCCGTCGGGACGGCCACCTGGGACGCCGCGACGGCCCTGCTCGTCGCGACCCTCCGCGACCTGATCCGCCTCCGGACCGTCAACCCGCCGGGCGACGAGATCCTCGCCGCCCGCCACCTGGAGGGCGTCCTGTCCCACGCCGGCCTTCGGCCCGAGGTCGCCGAGCCGTTCCCGGGTCGGGGATCGGTTGCCGTCAGGCTCCGCGGCGACGGGACCGGCGGCGAGCCGCTGCTCCTCCTGTCGCACCTCGACGTCGTGCCCGCGCCGTCCGACGGCTGGACCCACGATCCGTTCGGCGCCGAGGTCGTTGGCGGCTACGTCTGGGGCCGCGGAGCCGTCGACATGAAGGGCATGGTCGCGATGGAGATCGAGGTCATCCGGAGGCTCGCGGCCGAGGCGCGCGCCGTCGGCCCCGAGCCGGCGGCCCACCCCATCCCCCGCCAGCGGCGCGACGTGCTGTTCGCCGCGACCGCGGACGAGGAGGCCGGCGGTGCCCTGGGCGCCGGCTGGGTCGTCCAGCACCGTCCCGACTGGGTCCGCGCCGCCGGCGCGCTGAACGAGTGCGGTGCTGTCTCGGTCGACTTCGGCGGCCGCCGGTTCTATCCGATCGGCGTGGCCGAGAAGGGCTATGCGAACTACCGGATCACCGTCCGCGGGACCTGGGGCCATGGCTCGATGCCCCGCTCGGACAACGCCGCCGTCCGGGCCGCCGCGGTCATCGCACGGCTCGCAGCACCGGGCCCGGTGCGCCCGACCCCGGTGATGATCCGCTTCTTCGAGGCGGTCGCCGCCGCGCTGGGCGGGGTGACCGGGGACCTGGTCCGGCGGGTCGTCGATCCCGACCCGGTCGTCTCGGAGGCGGCGCTCGAGCGGCTGTGCGACCCGATGTACGGGCGGGCCGCCCGGGCGCTCCTCCGCGACACCGCCTCGCCGGATGTCGTGCACGCCGGGGTCAAGTACAACGTCATCCCGGGCGTCGCCGAGATCGAGGTGGACTGCCGGACCCTTCCCGGCACCGATGAGGCCGCGATGCGCGCAATCATCCGCGATCGCCTGGGCGAGGAGCTGTGGGCGGTCTGCGACGTGGAACCCTTCCTCGTCGCCCCGGCGGTCGAGGCGCCGCTCGACACCGAGCTGTACCGACTCCTGGGCGCGACCCTCCGCGACCACGATCCGGAGGGCCTGCCGGTCCCGGTGATGATGCCCTTCGCGACGGATGCGAAGCACGTGGCCCTCACGCTTGGCGTCCCGACCTACGGCTTCTCGCCACTCCGGCTGGAGACGAGCGAGCGATTCCTCGAGCGGTTCCACGGGGTCGACGAGCGGGTCTCGCTCGATGCGCTCCGGTTCGGGCTGCCCGTCCTCTACGACGTCGTCCGCCGCTTCTGCGGCTGACGGGGCACCGTCCGGAGCCCCATTCGGGAACCCGGTCCGGCCGGCCGGCTCGGGCAGCCTGCGAGGGACAGCCTCGGGGGCCCGGATCAGTCCTCCCGGCGGACCCGGATGAATCGGCCCCGCGGTGAGATGGCATGGGTCGCCAGCGCGGCGACGCCCATCGCGATGAGCGCCCGCTCAGCCGGCGGGAGCGCGCGCACCGCGCCGAGGAACTGCGCCGCCCGGCCCCGGTCGACGACCCGGAGCACCGCCTGCCCCCGTGGCGTCAGCCAGATCGTGCGCTGGCGGCGGTCCTCGGTCTCCGCCCGGCGTTCCACGAGCCGACGCCGGACCAGCCCCTCCACCACCCGGCTGGTCGCCGAGGGCGTCCGGCCGATCGCCTCGGCGAGGTCGCCGACCGTCGTCGTGCGGCCGTCGGCGAGGACATAGAGGGCGGCCAGCTGGGTGAACCCGAGACGGAGCTCCGCGAGCTGCGTCGCGAAGCCCACGACGAGCTCGCGCCAGAGCGCCCGGCCCATCGCGACGCGCTCGGAGATCTGGCGCGGGTTCTGGATCCGCCGCCCGGCCGCCAGCACCGGCGCCGAGAGATCCGCCTCGTACGTCCGGGCGATGTCCCTGGATGTCGCCGTCCGGCGGGTCGGGCGGATCGGCACGCGCGGGGCCGGCGGACGCACCGGCCGGCGACGGGTGGCTTCTGGTTCCATGACCGGAGCGTACGCCGACAACGGGGTTCGTTGCAATGTTGCACAGGACTGTCCGATTCGCTCCCTCTCCGCCGTTAGGCTGAGGGGGACCACGAACCGGTGACCCGGTTCCCGCTGCCCGGAGGCATCGTGCGCTCGGTCGCATTCATCTTCCCCGGCCAGGGCTCCCAGGTCGTCGGCATGGGCCGCGCTCTGGCCGACGCCTCGCCCGCCGCCGCCGCCGCGTTCGCCGCCGCCGACGACGCGCTGGGCGAGTCGCTGACCCGGCTCGCCTGGGAGGGCCCGGCCGAGGAGCTGGACCTGACCGTCAACGCGCAGCCGGCCCTCGTCGCGACGTCGATCGCCTACCTCGAGGCGCTCCGCGAGCGATGGGCCGCGGCCGGCGTGACGCCGCCAGCGCCGCGGTTCGTGGCGGGCCACTCGATGGGCCAGTACTCGGCACTCGTGGCGGCGGGGTCGCTCGCCCTCGCCGACGCGGTCCGCCTGGTCCGGGAACGGGGCCGGCTCATGCAATCGTCGGGCGCGGGTCGGCAGGGCCGGATGGCGGCGCTCATCGGGCTCGACGACGATCGGCTCCCCGACGTGCTCGAGCGGGCCGGCGCCGCCGGGACCATCGGGGTCGCGAACCGCAACTCGCCCGGCCAGGTCGTGATCTCCGGGGAGCGTGCGGCGATCGAGGCCGCGCTCGGCATCGCGAAGGAGCTCGGGGCGCGCCGAGCGGTCGAGCTGCCGGTCTCCGTCGCCGCTCATTCCCCGCTGATGGCCGAGGCGGCGGCCGGGATGCGGTCGGTCCTGGCCAGCGTGACATTCCGCGACCCGCATCCCGCCCTGCTGGCGAACGCCGACGCCGCCGCCCTCACGACGGCGGAGGGCTGTCGCGAGGAGCTCGTCGCCCACCTGACCACCGGCGTGGACTGGATCGGCGCGACCCGGGCGATGGCCGCGGCGGGCGTGACGACGTTCCTGGAGGTCGGGCCCGGCCGCGTCCTCGCAGGCCTCGTCAAGCGCATCGCCCCCGACGTCGAGGCGCTCGCGACCGACGACCCGTCGGCACCCGATCGCCTTCTCGTCCCGTTCCTCGACCCAATCCCGGCCTGATCACCTCGGAGGGACCCACGCCCGTGCGCAAGCCTGACTACGACCGCCGGGTCGTCGTGACCGGCCTTGGCGTCATCAGCCCGGTCGGCAACGACAAGGAGACAGCCTGGGCGAATCTCACCCGCGGCGTGAGCGGGCTCGGTGAGATCACCAAGTTCGACATCTCGCGCTACGAGCAGAAGTGGGCCGGCGAGGTCAAGGACTTCGACCCGACCGCGTGGATGGACGCCAAGGCGGCCCGCCGGAGCGAGTCGTCGCTCCACTTCGGCGTCGCCGCCGCGAAGCAGGCGCTCGCCGACTCCGGCTTCCAGATCACCGACGAGAACCGGACCGAGGTCGGGGTGGTCTTCGGATCGGGCGCCGGTGGCCAGCAGCTGATGATCGACAACTGGACGATCCTGCGCGAGAAGGGGCCGAACCGGGTCGCTCCCACCTTCATCGCGAACGGGCTCGTCGATTCTCCCTCGGGCATGATCGCCATCGAGACCGGCGCGATCGGCCACAACGTCTGCATCGTGAGCGCCTGCGCGACGGGCACCCACAACGTGGCCGAGGGGGCCGAGGCGATCCGCCGCGGCGATTGCATCGCCGTCATCAGCGGCTCCACGGAGATGCCGCTCCTCGAGGTCGCCCACGCCGGCTTCGGCAACATGCGCGGCCTCGGCAGCCCGCGGCCCGGCCATCCGCTGGCCGACGTGTCGCGGCCGTTCGACCGCACGCGCGACGGCTTCGTCCTCGGCGAGGGATCGGCCTCGCTGCTGCTCGAGGACCTCGAGCTGGCCAAGGCGCGCGGGGCGCGCATCTACGCGGAGGTCGTCGGCTACGGCTCCGCGGCCGACGGCTGGGACATGATCCAGCCGATCGAGGGCGGGGCCGGATCGGCGCGGGCCATGCGGATGGCGCTCGAGCGGCGCGGCGTGCCCGCCGATGAGGTGGACGTCATCAACCCGCACGGGACCTCGACGCCGCTCGGCGACAAGCGAGAGGCCGAAGCGATCTGGGCGGTCTTCGGCGACCACACCCGGCGGATCGCGATCAGCGCGACGAAGTCGATGACCGGCCACATGATGGGCGGGGCCGGGTCGTTCGAGGCGTTCGCGACCGTGCTCTCGATCGCCGAGCAGTGCGTCCCGCCGACGATCAACTACGAGGAGCCCGACCCGGAGTGCGATCTGTGGATCGTGACCGAGCCGACCCCGATGCCGATCCGATACGGGCTCTCGAACAACATCGGTCTCGGCGGCCACAACGGGGCTGTCATCTTCAAGCGGTACGACGGCGATTGACGGGGCGATCGACCGCCGCCGACCGCGGCATGGCACGCCCGCGCCGTACACTCCGGGTCGACCCGCCATCGTGAGGGGAGATCCGGCCCGTGCCGCCCAGCGCTGACCCGACCCGCCGCGCCGTCGTGACCGGCCTCGGCGCGGTCATGCCCATCGGCAACGACTTCCCGACCTACTGGCGCAATCTGGTCGCCGGCGTCACCGGCACCCGGACGATCCAGAGCTTCGACCCGGCCGGCTTCGAGGTCCGGATCGCCGCGGAGGTCGTCGACTTCGACCCGACCCGCGCCATGGACCCCAAGATGGCGCGACGGATGAGCCGCTTCATCCACTTCGCCATGGCCGCCGGCAAGGAGGCCGTCGCGGACAGCGGGATCGACTTCGCGGCGCTGACCCAGGAGCAGCGCGACCGCGTCGGCGTCGTCGTGAACACGGGCGGCGGCGGGATCGAGCAGGTGGTCGACGGGACCCACGTCCACGACCAGAAGGGGCCGCGCTTCGTCTCGGCGTTCGCGATCCCCGCCCTGTCCGGCTCGATGGGTGCCTGCCTGCTCTCGATGGAATACCGCCTGACCGGGCCGGTCATGACCCAGGTCGCCGCCTGCGCGACGTCGGTCATCGCCTTCCACGACGCCCTGCGCCTCATCCAGGCCGGCGAGTGCGACGTCGTGCTCACGGGCGGCGCCGAGGCGCCGGTCCTGCCGATGGCCATCGCGGCGCTCGGCAACATGGGCGCCCT
>JAPVSP010000223.1:0-2218 GCA_047519685.1 Chloroflexota bacterium | reverse complement strand
TGCGGAGTCGCCTGGGCCTGACCGACGAGGATCGGGGCCAGATCCTCGTCATCTTCGCGCTCGGGCTGGTCGCTCTGCTCGCGATGGCCGCCCTGGCTATCGACGTGAGCAACGCCTATGCCACCCGCCGCTTCTACCGGGCCGTCGCGGATGCGGCGGCGCTGGCGGGCGCGGCGGACCTCCAGGGGACGACCCGGGTGCTGACGGGGAGCGCCCTCACGGATGCGCAGACGACCGCGCGGACCCACGCGCTCACCGTCCTGAAGGACCGCCTGGGCGCGACCAGCGACCCGACGTGTCCGGTGACTGCCGATATGGTCGACTGCGCGGTACCCGGGACGCCGTTCCGGATCACGATCAAGACGCCTGCCGGCGCCTGCCAGGACTGCGACCTGGCCCACGCCGTCCAGGTCGGCGTCCACAATCCCACGTTCAGCCTCAGCTTCGCCCGGATACTGGGTATGAACACGTGGGATGTCGGGATCACGTCGGTCGCCGGGCTGACGTTCGCCTCGAAGTACGCGCTCGCCACGCTTCAGCCGCCCCATCCCAAGAACAACGGAACCGACGCGAACATCAACAAGGACATCGTCGTCAGCGGCAACAACACCGTCCTGAACATCCTTCGGGGCGACATCGGGACGAACACCTCGGCGACCACGACCAATCAGGGTCTGATCCAGCTCCTCGACGGCTACTTCATCGAGCACTACGACGACCTGTCGGCGCTCGGCAACGTCACCTGGACCCAGATCAACGGCCTGCCAGCCGGCAAGCAGATCTACTCCCTGATCCCCGACCCGGGCTACATGTATCCGTCGTTCTCGGGCGCGCCGACATTCACGACCCAATCCGCTGGGGTCGTGCCGTGCACCGGAGCTGGCTTCCCGTCCGACTATGTGACGCTGCTCGCGACCGCGACGTGCTACCAGCCTGGCATCTACGCGGACCCGCAGGGGTTCAACGTCGGGACCGGGGTGGTCGCGTACCTGCTCCCGGGCGCCTATTCCTTCACGACCGGCATGAGCGTCGGTGGGTCGCTCGCGGGTGGCCTCGTCAGCGGGCAGCCGGGGGTCGTCCTCCAGTTCCCCGAGAGCGGGAGCACGGCCCGCCTCGTCGGGAACAACGCGGTGAACATCCTGCTGAACGCCGGCGGCTCCACCTGCACCGCCGATACCTGCCGCGCGTCGCCGGCCGTCGACTTCGCGAGCCAAAAGGTCAAGACCCCGGACGGGTATGTGTTGACGATCGAGGTCACGCGTGACGGCAGCTGCTTCTCGGGCCTGACCCCGCTCGACACCGGCGCCTGCCAGGTCAATAACAACGCGACCGTGAACCTCGCCGGGAACGGGCAGCTGACGGTGGCCGGGGTGATCTACGGGCCGAGCGACAACATGTCGATCCACGCCAACCAGACGACTCAGACCGGTGTCGTCGGCCAGATCTTCGCGTGGAGCGTCGCGTACACCGGCGGGGCGACGCTCAACCAGTCATACCCAGGGTCCCAGGAGATCGGCGTCGTGCGGCTGGACGCCGCCTGCACCGCTCCCGGGACGCCCTGCAGCCCGTAGCGTCAGCCGCCTGACCCGCCCCCCGAGTCGCCCGAGCTCGTCGGCTCGGGCGTCTGCGTCTGATCGGGCGTCTTCGTCGGCTCCGGCGTCTGCGCCCCCGTCGGCTCCGGCGTGTGCGTCGGCTCGGCGGTCCGGATCGGGCTCGAGGTCGCGTTCACGTCGTTGGTCGGCTCGGGCGAGCCGCTCGCCTCGGGTGTCTCCGAGGGCTCCTCGCTGGGTGTCGCGGACGCCTCGTCGCTCGGCGACGGCGAGGGGGACGCCTCGTCGGACGCGCTCGGCGACGGGCTCGGGGAGGGCGACGGCGAGGGCGACACGACCGGGGCGGGGCTGGGCGCGGGCGCGAGCAGCGAGGCCGCGCCGACCATCGCGCCGCCCGCGACGACCCCGCTCGTCAGCATCGCGATGAGCAGCAGGGCACCCGCCTGCGCGCGCAGCGCCAGGGGTCGACCGGTTCCCATCGCCACTCGCCAGGCATCGGCGAGCGCGGTGACCAGCGCCCATGGCCTGCGGTCCCGGATCGCCCGACCGGCGGCCACGACCGGGCGCGGCGCGGGCTCGGTCGCCACCGCAGTCATGACCCGATCGACGAAGCCCGCGGAGGGCGCCGGATCGTCGGCAGCGAGGCGGTCCAGATCGCGGGCGACCCC
>JAPVSP010000222.1:0-5512 GCA_047519685.1 Chloroflexota bacterium | reverse complement strand
ATCTGGCCGGGCGGTCGACGAGACGCCGTCGAGGCGCATCTCGCGGGCGTCCGCGCCGTCGTCGAGGCCGGTGGCGTCCTGGTGCTGTTCCCCGAGGGGGGCTCGCCCGCGCCGCTGGGCGAGGCCCGGCGCCTCGGGCTCGGCGTGGCCTATTTCGCGCTGCGGACGGGTGCCCCGATCGTGCCGCTCGTGCTGGGCGGGACCGAGGAGCTGTACCGCGCTCGGCGCCTGCGCTTGGAGGTCCTGCCGGCCGTCTCGGGCCGCGATCTCGCCGGCCTCGGCCCGGACGGGCCGCTGCCCGAGGCGTGGTCCGCGGAGGAGCGAGCCATGGCGCGCCGGATCGTCGAACGGCTGCACGAGCTGACGGCCCCGGCCGTGGCCGCGGCCCACGCCGCGACCGCGCCGCCCGCGGGGACCCGCAAGCGCTGGCGCTGGCTCACGACGGCCTGGCGCTGATCGGGTCTGAGGGGGCTGGCGCGGCGGGCCCGGGGGCGAACGGCGCCGGCGAGGCCCCTATACTCGGCCGCGATGCGCTACGCGGAGTCGATCCTCGACCTCATCGGCGGGACGCCCCTGGTGCGTCTCAGCCGGGTCACCCGGGAGCTCGGCCCGACAGGCGAGCAGCCGCTCATCCTGGCGAAGCTCGAGGCGCTCAACCCCGGCGGCTCGGTCAAGGACCGCATCGGCCTCCCGATGATCGAGGCGGCCGAGCGGGCCGGCCTGTTGAAGCCGGGCGGCACGATCATCGAGCCCACCTCCGGCAACACCGGACACGGCCTGGCGATCGCCGCCGTCCTCAAGGGCTACCGCTGCATCTTCGTGATGGCCGACAAGCAGTCGGCTGAGAAGCAGGCTCTGCTGCGCGCCTACGGCGCCGAGGTCGTCCTCTGCCCGACGAACGTGCCACCGGAGTCGCCGGAGAGCTACTACAGCGTCGCGGCCCGGCTCGCCCGCGACATCCCCGGCGCGTTCAAGCCCGACCAGTACTGGAACCCGGAGAACACGATCGCCCACGAGCGCACGACCGGCCCGGAGATCTGGCAGCAGACCGAGGGTCGGATCAGCCACCTGGTCGCGAGCGTCGGGACCGGCGGGACCATCACCGGGGCCGCCCGCTACCTGAAGGCCCAGGACCCGGCGGTCCGGGTCATCGGCGCGGACCCCGAGGGGAGCGTGCTGTCCGGCGACACCGCGCGCCCGTACCTGACCGAGGGCGTGGGGGAGGACTTCTTCCCCGGCACCTTCGACCCGGCCGTCATCGATCGCTGGGTCCGCGTCTCCGACCGCGACGCCTTCGCCGCCGCCCGGCGGTTGACCCGCGAGGAGGGGATCCTGGCCGGCGAATCGTGCGGCACGACCCTCGTCGCGGCGCTCGACGAGGCCCAACGCCTGATGGCCGAGTCGCCCGCCCGGGCAGCCTCGGCCGTCATGGTGGTGATCCTCCCGGACGGGGGTCGTTCCTACCTGTCGAAGCTGTACAACGACGAGTGGATGCGGGCGAACGGGCTCCTCGCGACCGCCGGAGCCGTCGTCCGCGTCGCCGACATGCTCGCCGGCCGCCATCATCAGGAATCGCTGCCGGATCTCGTGCTGGCCCGGACCACCCAGCGCGTGGGCGAGGCGATCGATGTCCTGCAGGCCTATGGGATCAGCCAGATGCCAGTCTCGGAGGATCCGGAGGGCGAGGCCATCGCCTCGATCGTGGGCTCGGTCTCGGAGAAGGGCCTGCTCGACCGCGCGTATCGAGACCCGTCGATCGTCGAACGGACCGTGGGCGAGGTCATGGACTCGCCGCTCCCGCTCGTCGACGCGTCGGCCACGCTCGACCAGGCGTTCGCCCTCCTCAGCGGCGGGGCGGCGGCGGTCGTGGCGGTCCGCGGTGAGCGCCCGGCCGGCGTCGTCACCAAGCTCGACGTGCTGGAGTACCTGGCGCACCGGGACTCGCCGGGCTGAAGCAGGTCGCGCCGGCCCCTCGCCCGGGCACGTGCCATCATGCCGACCATGCAGGAGCCCCATCCCCGCGTCGACCTCGAGACGCTCGTCGTGCACGCGGGCCAGGAGCCCGACGAGCTGACCGGCGCCGTCTCGCCCCCCATCTACCAGACCAGCACCTTCGCCCAGGACGGCGTGGGCCGGCCGCGACGAGGCTACGAATACGCCCGCACGCAGAACCCGACCCGGGAGCGGCTCGAGCGTGCCGTGGCGCTGCTGGAGGGCGGGCGCCACGGCATCGCGTTCGCCTCGGGCTCCGCGGCGACCGCCGCCCTGGTCGAGCTCGTCGCGCCGGGCGAGGAGGCCCTCGTCGGGGACGACGTCTACGGTGGGACGTACCGCTACCTGGAGCGGGTGGCCAGGCCGAGGGGGGCGCTCATCAGGTACCTCGATCTCGCCGGCGACCCCGCTCGGATCCTCGCGGGCAGCCTGTCGGAGCGGACGCGGTTGATCTGGTTCGAGACGCCGACGAACCCGCACCTGAAGATCGTCGACATCGCTGCGGTCGCCGCCGCCGCCTCCGCCCACGTCGGCGCGGGCGGGGAGCGACCGATCGTCGTCGTCGACAACACGTTCGCGTCGCCCGCGCTCCAGCACCCGCTCGAGCTCGGCGCGGACGTGGTCATCCACTCCGCCACGAAGTACCTGGCCGGCCACTCGGACACCGTCAACGGGATGGCGGTGACCGGCCGCGACGACCTCGCGGACCGTCTGCGCTTCCTCCAGAACGCGATGGGCGCGGTGCCCGGTCCGTTCGACTGCTTCCTGGTGCTACGCGGCCTGCGGACCCTGGCGCTCCGGACCGAGCGGCACGCCGAGAACGCCCTGGCCGTCGCCCGCTTCCTGGCCGGCCGGCCCGACGTGGAGACCGTGCTGTACCCGGGCCTGTCCGAGGGGCGGCACGCCCACCCCGGCGCGGCGCTCGCGGCCCGGCAGATGCGGGCGTCCGGCGGGATGATCTCGTTCGTCCCGAGCGCCGGCGGGCGCCACGGTCGGAGCGCCCGGGAGCGAGCGGTCGCGATCTGCGAGTCCACGCGGATCTTCACGCTCGCCGAGTCGCTCGGTGGCGTGGAGTCGCTCCTCGAGGTGCCGGCGATGATGACCCACGCGTCCGTTGCCGACTCACCGCTGGAGGTGGACGAGGCGCTCGTGCGGCTCTCGGTCGGCATCGAGTCGGCCGCCGACCTCATCGCCGACCTGCGGGACGCCCTCGACGCGGCCTGAGCCCATCGTTTCGCTGGCGCGGCGCCCGTCACCATCCGGCAACCTTCGCTGGACCGCTCGGCACGAGGCCGCTACGATAGCGCGCGACTGCGAAAGCCGACTCCCGGCGTTCCCCCTGGGATCGCCGCCACGCGCGGCCGGTCATGTGAGTGGATGCCGCCGCGGGCCCGAGGCCCGCCGCCAGGAGCGAGGACCACCGTGACCGCGACCCGGATCCGTCCCATCGTTTCCGCTCCGGCTGCCAGGCTCGGCCGGATCCTGCACGAGAACCTGTCCATCGCCGACCTGTACGAGCGGGCGATCCGCGACGGGGACGGGCTCATCGCGGCCGAGGGACCCCTCGTCGTGCGGACCGGCAGGCACACGGGCCGTTCGCCCAAGGACAAGTTCATCGTCCGCGAGCCGTGGAGCGAGTCGAAGATCTGGTGGGGTGAGGTCAACCAGCCCATCGACGAGGCGCACTACGACGGCCTCCGGGCGCGGCTCGTCGAGCATCTCGCGAAGCGCGAGATGTACGCCCAGGACTGCTACATCGGGGCCGATCCGGCGCACCGCCGCTCGCTGCGCGTCTACACCGAGACGGCCTGGGCGAGCATCTTCAGCAAGAACCTGTTCCGCCGTCCGCCCCTCGAGGACCTCGCCTCCTTCGTTCCCAACTTCACGATCATCGACGCGCCGTCCTTCAAGGCCGACCCTTCCCGCGACGGGACGCGCACCGAGACGGCGATCCTCCTCCACCTGCGCCGGATGGAGGTCATCATCGTCGGGACGATGTACGCCGGCGAGATCAAGAAGTCGGCGTTCACGGTCATGAACTACCTGCTCCCCGATGAGGGCGTCCTGCCGATGCATTCGTCGGTGAACGTGGGCGTGAACGGCGATCCGGCGATCTTCTTCGGGCTGTCGGGGACCGGCAAGACGACCCTCTCGGCCGACCCGGAGCGCTCGCTCATCGGCGACGACGAGCACGGCTGGGGCGACGCGAGCGTGTTCAACTTCGAGGGTGGCTGCTACGCGAAGACCATCCGCCTCTCCCCGATGTACGAGCCGGACATCTTCCAGACGACGAAGCGGTTCGGGACGATCCTGGAGAACGTCGACCTCGATCCGGTGACCCGCGCCCTCGACCTCGATTCCGAGCGCATCACCGAGAACACCCGGGGGGCGTACCCGCTCCACTTCATCGGCAATGCGGACCCGACCGGGACGACCGGCATGCCGAAGAACGTCGTGCTGCTCACCGCAGACGCGTTCGGGGTCCTCCCGCCGATCTCCCGGCTCACGCGCGAGCAGGCGGCCTACCACTTCATCAGCGGCTACACCGCGAAGCTCGCTGGCACGGAGGTGGGCGTCCAGGAGCCGAAGGCGACGTTCTCGGCCGGCTTCGGGGCGCCGTTCCTGCCGCGCCACCCGGGCGAGTACGCGGCGATGCTGGTCGACCGACTCAGCCGCTACGACGTGCCGGTCTGGCTGGTCAACACCGGCTGGACGGGCGGCCCGTACGGCGTGGGGCAGCGGATGAACATCAACCACACCCGTTCGATGGTCCGGGCCGCCCTCAACGGCCGGCTCGACGGAGTGCCGACCGTCGAGGACCCGATCTTCCGGGTCCTCGTCCCGACGGCCTGCCCGGACGTCCCGGACGAGTTCCTCCAGCCGCGCAATACCTGGACCGACAAGGACGCCTACGACCGCGCGGCCCGGCAGCTCGCCCGGATGTTCGCGGCCAACTTCGAGGCCTATGCCGCGGGTGTCGACCCGGCGATCCGGGATGCCGGCCCCAGGGTCGAGGGCTAGAGCGCCCGTCCCGCAGCTCGTCCCCGGGAGCGCCCCGCCCCATAGAATGAGACGCCGTCCCCGTCAGACCGTCCCTCCCGCCAGAGGAGTCCGCCAGCCATGGCTCGACACAAGGTCACCGTCGTCGGCGCAGGGAACGTCGGGGCCACCACGGCCCAGCGGATCGCCGAGGCCGGCCTCGCCGACGTCGTCCTCGTCGACATCGTCGAGGGCCTGCCGCAGGGCAAGGCGCTCGACCTCGCGGAGGCGGCACCGACGATCGCCCACGACGCCCGGGTCCGCGGCACCAACGACTATGCCGAGACGGCGGGCTCGGACATCGTCGTCGTCACCTCGGGGCTCGCCCGGCAGCCGGGCATGAGCCGCGACGACCTGCTCATGAAGAACGCGGGGATCGTCCGGTCCGTCGTGGAGCAGGCTGCCGCCGCGAGCCCCGACGCGATCCTCATCATCGTGACCAACCCGCTCGATGCGATGTGCCACGTCGCGATGGGGGCCT
>JAPVSP010000221.1:0-3999 GCA_047519685.1 Chloroflexota bacterium | reverse complement strand
GGCCACTACGAGCGGTTCATCGACGAGAACCTGACCCAGCTCAGCAACGTCACCACCGGCCGCATCTACCAGGCCGTCATCGCCAAGGAGCGCCGCGGCGACTACCTGGGCGGCACGGTCCAGGTCATCCCGCACATCACCAACGAGATCAAGGAGCGCATCCTCCGCGTCGCGCGCGACGGCGGTCCGGACGTGGTCATCGTCGAGGTCGGCGGGACGGTGGGCGACATCGAGAGCCTGCCCTTCCTCGAGGCGATCCGCCAGATGCGCAAGGACGTCGGCCGGGCCAACGTGCTGTACGTCCACGTCACCCTGCTGCCGGCCCTCGCCGCGACCGGGGAGCTGAAGACCAAGCCCACCCAGCACTCGGTCAAGGAGCTGCGCGGGATCGGCATCCAGCCCGACGTCATCGTCCTGCGCTCCGACCACGGGGTCTCCCAGGAGATCCGCGAGAAGATCGCGCTGTTCACCGACGTGGCGCCGGACGCGGTCATCCCGGCCGAGACCGCCGACACGATCTACGAGGTCCCGCTCCTGTTCGAGCGGGCCGGGCTCGGGCGGCTCATCGTCCGCGAGCTCGCGCTCGGCGACCCCGAGATCGAGCCGGACCTCGAGGGGTGGCGTCTCCTGGTCGAGCGGATCAAGCGACCGAAGTCGACGGTCGAGATCGCCCTCGTCGGCAAGTACATCGAGCTGCCCGACGCCTACCTCTCGGTGACCGAGGCGCTGAAGCACGCCGCCTGGGCCCACGACGTTGACGCGAAGGTCCGGTGGGTCGATTCGGAGATCCTGACCCCCGAGAACGTCGAGGAGCGCCTCGCCGGCGCGGTCGGCATCCTCGTTCCGGGAGGGTTCGGTCACCGAGGCATCGAGGGCAAGGTCCTGGCGGCCCACCTGGCGCGGGACCGGCGGATCCCGTACCTCGGCCTCTGCCTCGGCCTGCAGTGCGCCGTCATCGAGTTCGCCCGGGACGTCCTCGGGACCCGTGACGCGAACTCGACCGAGTTCGACATGTTCACCGAGCACCCCGTCATCGACTTCATGCCCGACCAGCGCGACATGGAGGACAAGGGCGGCACGATGCGGCTCGGCCTCTACCCCGCCCGCCTGACGCCCGGCTCGAGAGCCCAGCAGGTCTACGGCCAGGAGGTCATCTACGAGCGGCACCGCCATCGCTTCGAGGTGAACAACCGCTACCGCCAGACGCTCGAGGCGGCGGGCATGATCCTGTCCGGCCAGTCGCCGGACGGCCGCCTCGTCGAGATCGTCGAGCTGCGCGACCACCCGTGGTTCGTGGCCAGCCAGTTCCATCCCGAGTTCAAGAGCCGTCCCGAGCGGCCCCACCCGCTGTTCGACGGCTTCGTCGCGACCGCCCTGGCGGTGCGCGACGGGCGCGAGCCGGTGCTGGCCGCCCGTGGGTCGCCGGCCTCCACCGGGATGCGCGCGGCCGAGGAGCGGACCGTCCTCATCGAGCCGACGCCGGGCCTCCCGGCCTGACCGGGCCTCCCGGCCTGGCCGGCCGGCGGTCCGGGCCCGGGACGAGCGTCAGGCCTCCGCGTCGAGGGTCGCCAGGACGCGCTCGGCTCGACGCTCGGCGAAGCGGTCCTCCTTCTGCCGGAAGAGGTCGAGCGCCGCACGGGCGGACGCACGGGCCGCGGGCGGATCGCCCGAGGCTCGCTCGACCTCGGCGAGGTCGAGCAGCGCGTCGCCGGTGGTCGTGATGTAGTCGCTCGTCCGGGCGATGGCGACGGCCTCCCGACCCAGGGCCAGCGCCCGTTCGACGTCCCCGGCGAGGGCGGCGAGGCGCGCGGCGGCCGAGCGCCAGAGGAGCTGGGTCAGGATGTCGTCTTCGGCGGCCATCGATCGCCCGAGCTCGATCCACGGCTCCGCTTCGTCGGATCGGTCGAGCTCGATGAGCGCCTTGGCGAGCAGCGCGTCGACCGTCGAGCGGAAGCCGGTCTCGCCGATCTCGGCGAGGAGGGTGTCGGCGCTGCGGAGCGCCCGCTCGGCACCCTCGAGGTCCCCGATCGACATCCGGGCGTAACCCGCCAGCTGGAGGCCTCCGCCGCGCCACAGCGCCTGGCCGAGCGTTCCGAGGCGCTCGGCTCCGTCGGCGAGCTCTGCCAGCCCCCGCTCCGCGTCACCGTGCGCGACGCGGCTGGTCCCCAGCCCGAGCAGGACCATGGCGGTCAGGCCCGGATGACCGACGGCCGTCTCGAGCAGCGCCTCGGCGCGGGCGACCGCCTCGCCGGCAGGGCACGGGCCGAGCGCGTCGTCGATCGGGATCCACTGGGCGGGAAGGATCCACAGCGACGAGCCAGGACGCCGTCCGAGCTCCACCGCGTGGTCGAACAGCTCGACGGCCTCCGCGGCGCGGCCACGGGCGAACAGGAGGAAGCCGCGGGTGACGAGCGCCCGGATCCGGTCCCGTTCGTCGCCAAGGCCTTCGAACGTGTCGGCGAGCTCGGCCAGGCCGCGATCGATCGACTCGAACTTCGTCGTCGGGTCGGTGTTCACGCGGGTGCCAAGATCGATGAAGCGGATCCGCGCCGCCATCAGTGGGTCGTCGAGGACCCTCGGGGGGAGATCGCCGAGCACCCGCCGCGCCGCCTCCCATTCGCCGGCGGCGCTGAGCGTGTCCGCGAGCTCGATCCCGAGGCCGGCGGCGGCCTCGTGCGACCCGACCCGCGCGAGGTCGAGGGCGGCTCGCAGGAGCTCCTTGGCCGCCCCCGCGTCCTCGCGAGCGGCCGCCCGCCGGCCGGCCGACCCGAGATGCAGCGCCGCCCGCCGCGCGAGCTCGAGGACGCCGTCGTCGAGCGGTCCGAGCTGCTCGCGATAGCGGAAGGCCTGCTCGAGGTGGTAGCCGATGATCTCCTCGTGCTCGACGAGCCGGTCGCCGGTCACGTCGGTCAGCCAGTCCGCGCACCGCTCGTGGAGCGCGGCTCGGTCGAGCTTCGACAGGCCCTCGTACGCCGCGTCGCGGATGAGCAGGTGGCGGAATCGGTAGGCATCCTGCCCGCCGATCCCCGGTCGATCGGGGCGGACGAGCTCCTTGCGGACGAGACTTCCGAGGCGTTCGCGGATCGCGCTCCGCTCGGCTTCGGGCGAGAGGGCCACGACCGCCCCGGCCTCGAAGACCCTGCCGACGATCGAGGCCCGTCCAGCGACGGCCCGCTCGGGCGGCGGGAGGCGATCCAGGCGGGCGGCGAGGAGCGCCTGGATCGTCGGCGGGACGACGATCGTCGTCAGGTCGGCGCGGGCGGTCCACGCCCCACCGTCGCGGTCAAGCAGGCCCTCGTCGGCCAGCATCCCGACGAACTCCTCGACGAACAGCGGATTCCCCTCGGCGGCGTCCGCGATCTGCCGCCGGACCGGTTCCGGCAGCGCACCGCCGAGCAGCCGCTCGGCGAGGAGCTCGGCCTCGGCCCTGGGGAGGGCTTCGAGGAGCAGGGTCGTGGCGTTGAGCTTGCCGCCGGACCACCCGGTCCGGTTCTCCAGGAGGTCCGGACGGGCGAGGCAGAGCAGAAGGATCGGGGCGTCACGGCTGAGCTCCGCGAGATGCTCGATGAGATCGAGGAGCGGCGGCTCCGCCCATTGCAGGTCGTCGAGGACGAGGACGACCGGGCCCGCGTCCGCCATCGACTCCACGAGCGAGCGGACGGCCCAGGTCAGCTCGTCCGCGGGCGATCCCTCGGCCTCCAGTCCCACGACCTCCGCGATCCGTCGCTCCAGGATCTCCCCGCCCGGACGGTCCCGGGTCAGCTCGCGGACGCGGGTCCGCGCCGTCTCGTGCGGGTCGCCCTCCGCGATCCCGGCGGCCCCCTTGATCGCCTCGGCGATCGCCCAGTACGTCAGGCCCTCGCCGTACGGGAGGCAGCGCCCTCGCAGCACGGTCGCCCCGGTGCCGGCGACCGCTGCCGAGGCGAGGAACTCGCGCACCAGCCGGCTCTTGCCGACACCCGGTGCGCCAAGCAGCGTGAACAGGTGGGTCCGCCGGTC
>JAPVSP010000220.1:0-3089 GCA_047519685.1 Chloroflexota bacterium | reverse complement strand
GACGCTCTCGAGCCCGACCTTGCCGACGAGGACGCGAGCGCGCCGGGTGCCGCCGTGCCGTCGGGTCCGACCCGGCCCTCCCGGCGGCCCGGGCCGGGGAGGGGAGCGGCCCGGCCGTCGGCGTCCCTCGGCGGGCGACGACATGACGTCGGTCGCCGCCGACCCGGCCCGACCGGCCGATGAGCGTCGACCTTGCGCCGTTCGCGGGCGCCGTGCCCGATGCGGTGGTCGAGCGTCTCCGGGGCGCCCGTCACATCCTCGCCCTGACGCACGAGCACCCTGACGCCGACACGCTGGGCGCCGCGCTGGCCGTGACGATCATCGCGGAGACGCTGGGCCGCTCGGCGACGCCCGTCTGCAGCGACCCGGTCCCGGAGCTCTATGCCTTCATCCCGGGCATCGAGCGATTCCGGAGCGACCCTGTCGACGGCGAGCCATACGACCTCGTCGTGATCTCCGACTGCGGATCGCTCGAGCGGGTGGGCCCCGTCCTCGATCGTCACGCCGAGCTGCTCGAGCGACTGCCGCGGGTCGTCCTGGACCATCACGCCTCGAACGACGCCGTGGGCGAGACCGACTGGATCGACGCCGAGGCCGCCGCGACCTGCGAGATGGCGACGCTCCTGGCCTACCGCCTCGGCGTCCCGCTCGACGCGGCCGACGGCGCGCTCGCCACGGCGCTGATGGCCGGCATCGTCATGGACACGGCCACGTTCGCGCACCCGAACGCGACCCCCCGGACGCTCGCGGTCTCGGCCGCCCTCGTCGGCGCCGGGGCGCCGCTGTCGGACATCTCGCGCCGGCTCTACCGGACGAAGCCGGATCGGCAGCTCAAGCTCTTCGGGCGCGTCCTGGACCGCCTCGAGACGGCGGCCGGGGGGCGGATCGTCTTCTCGACCCTGCTCGACGCCGACCTCACGACGACCGATACCGGCCCCGCCCACTCCGAGGGGATCGTCGATCTCCTCTCTCAGTCCGAGGCCGCCGAGGTCGCGATCCTGTTCAAGGAGCAGGGCCCGGCCGCGACCCGCATCAGCGTCCGTACGAAGCCGGGCGGCGTGGATGCGACCGAGCTCACCGGCCGGTTCGGCGGTGGTGGCCATGCGCGGGCGGCCGGCGCCACGCTCCCTCTGCCGATCCCGGAGGCCCGACCGATCGTGCTGGCCGAGGCCGAGCGGCTGGTCGCCGCCGTCGCCCGCTAGCCCGGATGGGACGCCCGCGCACCGGCGGTCTGGACGGCCTGCTCATCGTCGACAAGCCGGCCGGCCCCACGTCCCACGATGTCGTCGCCCTCGTCCGCCGGCTCAGCGCGACCCGACGCGTCGGTCACGGCGGCACGCTGGACCCGTTCGCCACCGGCGTCCTGCCGGTCTTCCTGGGTCGCGCGACACGCCTCGTCGAGTTCCACCTGGGCGGCCGGAAGGGCTACCGGGCGACGGTCTGCTTCGGCGCCGTGTCGACCACCGACGACCTCGAGGGCGAGCTCGCCCCGATCGCCGGGCCGCCGGTCGCGCGCGAGGCCGTGGAGGCGGCGCTCGGCCCCCTGCGCGGGCCGATCGAGCAGCGTCCGCCGCACTACAGCGCGCTGAAGATCGGTGGCCGGCGCGCCTACGCCCTCGCCAGGGCCGGGGAGCCGGCCGAGCTCCGACCGCGATCGGTGACCATCCATCGGCTCGAGCTCGTCGAGTGGGACGCGAGGGACCCGGAGCGCCCGATCGCGATCCTCGATGTCGAGTGTTCGGCGGGCACGTACGTCCGTTCCCTCGCCCGGGACCTCGGCGCGGCGGTCGGCGGCGGCGCCTACCTGGGCGCCCTGACGCGGACCTCGAGCGGACCGTTCACGCTCGCCGACGCGATCCCGCTCGAGGCCGTCCGGGCCGCCGCCTCCGAGGGTCCGACCGCGTTCCGCGCCCTGCTCCGCCCGCTCGACGCGGGCCTCGACGCCCTGCCCGTCCTCCACCTCACGGCCGCCGAGGTCGACGACGTCGCTCGCGGGCGGTTCGTCCGCCCGGCGGTGCGGGTCCCCGCGGCCGAGGGCCCGGTCCGGGTCGTCGGCCCCGGCGGACGCCTCGTCGCGATCGGGTCGTGGGACGGCGCGCGCCTGGCACCGCACAAGGTGCTCATCGAGCTGCCCGGGGTGCCCGTCGATGCGTAGCGCGGCCGGTCGGCCCGACCGTGGCGGGAGGATCCGGGTCGTCACGGGCGTCGATCGGCTGTTCCGCGATGACGAGCGGCTGCTCTTCGCGGTGGGGGTGTTCGACGGTCTACACCGCGGCCACGCGTACCTGCTGGCGCGGCTGCGAGCGGCCGCCCGCGCTCGCGCCGCGCGACCCGCCGTCATCACGTTCGACGCGCACCCGGACGCCGTGATCCTCGGCCACGCGCCCGCGCTGCTGCTCGACCCGGAGGAGCGCCTCGGCCGGCTCGCCCGGGCCGGCGTCGCCGTCGCGGTCGTCCAGCACTTCGACGAGGCGCTCCGCAGGACCCCGTACGACGTGTTCGTGCGTACGGTCGCCGATCGGACGCACCTCGCCGGGTTCCTCATGACCCCCGAGGCGGCCTTCGGCCACCAGCGCCGAGGCACGCCCGAGGCGCTCGCCGAGCTGGGCCGCGAGCTCGGCTACGACGTCGTGGTGGTGCGGCCGTTCGAGGTCGACGGCGCACCCGTCCGCAGCGAGCGGATCCGGACGTCGATCGAGGCCGGCGAGATGCGTGAGGCGCGCCGCCTGCTCGGCCGGAGCCTGGCGGTCGTCGCCACCCGCGAGGGCGACGACGGGCCGGCGGCGCGGCTGGGCTTCGCGCTGCCCGTCGCCCTCCCGCCCGCCGGACGCTACCGGGCGACGATCGAGGCTCCCTGGACCGTCGCCGGGCCGGCGCCGGAACCCGCGCGGCGGACGGTCGTCGAGGTCGGACCCGATGGCCTGCGTGCACCGGTCGCGGCCCTGCCCGTCGGGCCGCGGGCGCGCATATCGCTGCACGAGCCGGCGCTCAGGGGCGCCCACCGCCGCGGCACCGGTTTGCCGGATGTCATCGACCCTGCTACCATCCGCCCGTTTGCAGAGGTATAGGTAACCCAAGTATCAGTTCGT
>JAPVSP010000219.1:0-4185 GCA_047519685.1 Chloroflexota bacterium | reverse complement strand
CCCACAGCCGATCGAGCTCCGCGGACCGGCGGATCGCGGTCCGGATCGGGATCCGGCCCTCCGGCGCGGTGTGGAGGTTCGACACGTCGAGATCCGCGTAGACGACCTGGCCGAGCGTCCGCGGGATCGGCGTCGCGGTCATCAGCAGGACATGGGGTGGCCAGCCGCCCGACTTCGCCTCCAGCTGGCCGCGCTGCTCGACGCCGAAGCGATGCTGCTCGTCGACGACGGCCAGGCCGAGGTCTGCGAAGGCCACCGCCTCCTGGATCAGCGCATGCGTGCCGACGACGATCCCCGCCTGGCCGGACCGGATCGCCTCGAGCGCGTGGCGCCGGCCGTCCGTCCCGAGCGAGCCCGTCAGCAGGATCACCGGCAGCCCGAGATCCTCCAGGAGGGAGCCAAGGGTCGCGAGGTGCTGCCGCGCGAGGAGATCGGTCGGGGCCAGCAGCGCGCCCTGGCGACCGGCGAGAGCCACGAGGGCGAGGGCGTAGGCCGCGACGGCCGTCTTGCCCGACCCGACGTCCCCCTGGATGAGCCGGAGCATCGGGACGGCCCGGGCGAGGTCGGCGCGGATCTCGTCCATCGCGGCGGACTGGTCCGGCGTCAGCTCGACCGCCCGTCCGGCCTTCCGCCCGAGGGCCATCTGGATCGCCGCCCGGACGCGCCGGTCGGTCGGGTCGTCGACGGTCACCGCGTGCGTGGGCGACCGACCCCGCTGCCGCCGACGGCCGACCATGCCGAGCTGGAGTGCGAGGAGCTCGTCGAAGGCCAGCCGGTCGAGCGCCGCATCGCGCTCCTCGAACGAGCTCGGGAAGTGCGCTTCCTCGAGGGCCCTTCCGATGTCGAGCAGCTCCTCCGCCCGTCGAAGCGACTCCGGCAGGTACTCGGGATAGCGCCCGCCGACCCGGTCGAGGGCCGACCGCACGGCGGTCCGCAGCCGGGTGGCCGTCAGCCCGGCGGTCAGCCGGTAGACCGGCACGATCCGACCGGCATGGAGGAGCTCCGAGCCGTCCTCGCGCTGGAACTCCGGGTTGTCGAACGTCACGAACCAGCCGCGGCGCCGGAGCCGGCCCGAGATGACGATCGTGTCGCCCTCGCGCAGCCGGCGCTCGATGAACCGGCGGCCGAACCAGGTCGCCTCCGCCGTGCCGGTCTCGTCGGCGAGCTGGGCCGTCGTCCGCTGGACGCGCCGCCGCCAGGTCTGCTCGACGCGCAGGCCGGCGATCCGGACGCGCGCGCTGACCACGGCCCCGTCAGGCAGGTCGCCCAGCTCGCCGAGGCGGCGGAGCTCCCGGAGATCGTCGTAGCGGCGTGGGAGGTGGAACAGGAGGTCGCGGACGCTCCGGACCCCGAGCCGGGGGCCGACCCGCCGGAGGACGGTCGCGCCGGGGATCCCGCTCGCCCCGACCGGCCGGTCCAGGAGCTCGGCTGGGCCGACCGGCGCCGGAGGTCGGGCCGCCGGGCGGGTCGGGCGGCGACGCGCTCGAGGGACGGGACCGGTCACTCGGCCGAGATGAGGTAGCGGTAGAACGGCTGACCGCCGTGGACGAGCTGGACCTCGGCGCCGTCGAGCGCGGCCCCGATCCGGTGAGCGACCGCCTCGGCCTCGTCCAGGTCGGCGCCGTCGCCGTAGTAGACCGTCACGAGCTCGAACCCGCGCGTGAACGCCTCGACCCCGGCGAGGATCGCCCGCAGTCGGTCGCCGTCGGCGGCGACCAGCCCCTCGTCCGGGTCCAGGACGATCGTCTGGCCCTTCTTCACCTTGCGGTCGCCGATCCGCGCGTCGCGCACCGCCTCCGTCACCTGGATCGACTGGATCGCGCGGGCGGCGTGCGCCATCGACTCGACGTTCGTGGCGCCGTCCACGGTCGGGTCGAGTGCCAGCAGGGCTGCGACGCCCTCCGCGGCGTTGCGGGTCGGCACCACCCGGACCGGGCGCTCGGCCATCGCCGCGACCTGGCGCGCCGCGAGGATGACGTTCGGGTTGTTGGGCAGGACGAGGACCTCGTGCGCCGGGAGCGCGGCGATCGCCTCGAGGAGCTCGCCGGTGCTGGGGTTGTTCGACTGTCCGCCCGGGACGACGGTCACCGCGAGCTGGTCCGGGACACGGAACTGCTCGAAGACCTGGTGGAACCCTTCGCCCGCGGCGACGGCCACGATCCCGAGCGCCAGCCATCCGGGCGTCGGGGCCACGGTGACGATCCCGACGGGGGTCCTCGACGGTTCGCCCGGGACCATCGCCACGGCGGCCAGGGGAGGGCCGCCGTCCGGCGTCTCCTCGGCCGTCGCGGCGCGGCCGACCCCGACCGGCACCGGCGGAAGCTCGGGTCCGCGGGCCCCATCGCCGCCCGTGAAGGCCGCCGCCCGCTGCTCCCGGACGTCGCGCGCCTGGTGGTCGAGGTTCTCGACGCTGATCCGGCTTAGCGAACCCCGGGCCAGCCCGAACCCGATGACGCGGTCCGGCCGGTCGTTGTGGACGTGGACCTTCAGCGCCCGGGCATCGCCGGCCACGAGCACCGACTCCCCGATCGTCTCCAGCTCGGCCCGGATCGCGTCGATGTCGAACGACCCGCCGGGCGGCGCCTGGAGCAGGAACATCGTCTCGTAGCCGAACGCCTCATCCGCGTGTGCGACGAGCGCCGAGGCCTTGGCCGGCTCCGTCCGCCGAGCGAGGACCTCGGCCACGGGACTCCGGCCCACGACGTGGAGCAGGGCGCCCTGCATGAGGCGGTAGAGCCCCTGCCCGCCCGAGTCGACGACGCCAGCCTCGCGCAGGATCGGCAGGAGGCTCGGGGTCTTCGCCACCGCCCGCTCGGCCGCGTCGACGGTCGCGGCCAGGACCGCCTCGAGATCGTTCGTCACCTCAGCCTGCTCGACGGCGGCGTCGGCCGCCTCGCGGACGACCGTCAGGATGGTCCCTTCGACGGGTCGGGCCACGGCGCCGTAGGCGGTCCGGCTGCCCTCCCGCAGCGCGTGCGCGAAGTCGAGGGCGTTGAATCGACGCTTGCCGACGAGCGCCTCCGCGAAGCCGCGCAGGATCTGGCTGGTGATGACCCCCGAGTTCCCGCGGGCGCCCATCAGGGCGCCGAAGCTGATGGCCGAGGCCACCCGCTCGGCCGCCGCGGGCGCGGCGCGCTCCCCCTCCTCGAGCGCGGCCCGGACGGTGGCCAGCATGTTGCTGCCCGTGTCGCCGTCCGGCACCGGGAACACGTTGAGGCCGTTGATCTCGTCGACGTGCGCCTCCAGGTTGACGACGGCGGCACGGAAGGCGTCGAGCAGGCCGGCCCCCTCGGAGGACCGTCGGCCCATCAGGCCGGGTCCCGTCCGTCGGCCCGCGTTCGCCGGCGGCGCCGCCCCCTCCGCCCGACCGAGGCGAGGGCCGCCCCGTTCCCGCCCTCGCCGTCGTCAGGTGCGGCGTCGAGCGGGCGCGTGTCCGCGCTCATCGCGGCAGGCTGTGGCGCCGCGGGCAGCGGTTCGGGCACCGGCGTGGCGGCCACCTCCCTCGCCGGCGGGACGCTGGCCGGGTGGTAGCGGAGACCGCCCACGTGGATGGTGAGCCGCCGGACGTCCCGCTCGAGGGTCCGCCTGATGGCGTAGCGCACCGCGGAGTCGACCTGGCGCGCTACCTCGGCCACGGGCAGCGCGTGGCCGACGGTCAGGTGCAGGTCGATCTCGAGCCCGCGATCGAGCCGGACGCGGATCCCGGGCTCGCGGAGCCCGAACCGGCCGGCCAGCCGCTCCAGCGGGCTGGCGGCGACGCCCGTGACCCCGTAGGAGCTGCGGACCGCGGCGCGCACGATATCGACGACGGCGCGGCGCGTGACGAGCGATCGTCCGGGGAGGGCTCGGTCGGGCACGCGGGCGGTCCCTCGGCTGCGTGGGTGGCGACCAGCGACCTCGCGGCCGCGGCCGGAGGGCGTCTGGTATCATACGCCCCCGCGTCCGGCCGCCGGCCGTCGCCCGTTCGTCAGTGCCCGAGAGGAAGTCCATGGCCCGCACCTGCGCGATCTGCGGCAAGGTCTCGATGGGCGGCTTCAACCCGCAGTCGTCCGGCAGCAACCGGGTCCGCGCGCACCGCCGCTACCAGCCGAACCTGCAGCGCCGCGCCCTCGCAGGCAGCGGCGACGCGAAGCGCTCCCTGGTCTGCACGCGCTGCAGTCGGACGCTCGGCAAGGCCTCGCGCTG
>JAPVSP010000218.1:0-9069 GCA_047519685.1 Chloroflexota bacterium | reverse complement strand
GACGAGGCGGCGGTCTTCATGGAGGAGCTCGGTCTCGCCGGGTCCGGCCTCGATCGGGTCATCCGGCTGAGCTATCGGCTGCTCGGCCTGGTCAGCTTCCTGACGGCCGGCCCGGACGAGGTCCGCGCCTGGCCGATCCCGGATGGTACGACCGCGGTCGACGCCGCCGCCACGATCCACACCGACCTTGCGCGGGGGTTCATCCGGGCCGAGGTCGTGGCCTACGACGACCTGGTCGAGCTCGGCTCGATCGCCGAGGCTCGCAAGCACGGCCGCCTTCGCTCGGAGGGGAAGACCTATCGGGTCCGCGACGGGGACGTGCTCGAGGTCCTCTTCAGCCGCTAGCGCGCGATCGGCGCGTCGTCGCGGCCCCGGGCCCGGCGGGCCGCCCCGGGCCTGGCGGGCCGCCCCGGGCTAGTTCGGCGGCCCGTCCGGGTCCCAGTCCAGGAGGACACCCCGGTAGTCCGACTCGCCGGGCTCCTCCTCGAGGTCGGCGAGGAAGTTGTCCTCCTCGTCGCGGGAGACGTTGACGGCGGCGGTCAGCCGGTCGTCGGAGATCGCGATGAACCCGTACTCGCGCTCCAGCTCGGCGGCGACGGCCTCGATGAGCGTATCGTCTTCGAACGCGTCCTGGACCCGGCGTCGGATCCCCTGCACGAGCTCGAAGAACTCCTCGGGCTCGACCAGCTCGTCGCGGGCCAGCAGGATGTCATGGAAGAGGTTGTCATCCCCTTCGTGCAGCTCGTAGTAGTACATGCGTCCTCGGGTGGGCGGCGCGGAGGCTCCGCGCGGTGACCCCGGGCCAGTATAGGTCGGGGTCGCGGGCCGGGCTCCTGCGCCTCCGGCGGCCCGAGGTCGTCCACGTCGGAGCGGCCTGCCGCGACATCGCGCCCGACGACCCGCGCGGCTGGCGGCTCGGGGGCGGGGTGACCTACGCGGCGCTCACGACGGCCCGGCTGGGCCTGCGGACATCGGCGGTCGTCGGGGTGGATGCCCTGGCGCGGACCGCCGCCGAGCTCGACCTCCTGCGCGACGCCGGGGTCGACCTGATGCTCGTTCCGCTTGCCGACGGACCCGTCTTCCACAACGTCGAAGGGCCGACGGGCCGCGTCCAGACGTGCATCCAGCCCGGCGACCCGCTGCCGATCCCCCCGCTCCCGGAGTCCTGGCTGACGGCGAGCGCCTGGTCGATCGCGCCGGTGGCCGGGGAGGTCCTCGACGGCTGGTCCCGGGTCATCCCGGAGGACGCGTTCGTCGGCGTCGCCTGGCAGGGCTTCCTGCGCCACCTCGTCGCCGGCGAGCTGGTGGCGCGTCGACACCCGCTCGCGAGCCCGCTCCTGGAGCGCGCCGATCTCGTCGGCGTCAGTCACCACGACGTCGACCCCACGACGCCGATCGAGGCGCTGGCCGGCCTGCTCCAGCCGGGTCGCCTCATGCTGGTCACCCAGGGCCAGGAGGGCGGGATCCTCGTCACGGTCGGCCCCGACCGGCGCCCGGGCCAGGAGCTGCGCTACCTGGCGACCGCGTCCGACGGCGAGGTCGATCCGACCGGCGCGGGCGACACGTTCCTGGCGGCGCTCCTGTCGACGGTCGTCCGGCGGGCGATCGTGGGACCGTCGGGTGGGCGGCTCGACCTGCCATTCGCGGCCGCCGCCGGCTCGCTGGTGGTCGAGGGGCCGGGCCTGACGGCCGTCCCCGACCGCCGGGCCGTCCTGATCCGGATGGCCCGGGAGCAGGTCCGACGGCTGGTGTTCCCGACGGCCGCCGCGCGCGTCGGCTCGTACGATCAGGGCTAGGACTGGGGCGCCGGGCCCGTCGAAGCCCGGATGCAGAGCGTCGTCCTGAGGCGGAGCACCGGGCCCTCGACGCTCGCGACGATCGCCGGGTCGCACGGGAACGTCTCTTCCGCGCGGCCGCCGGCCAGGAGCCGGGCGACGACCTCGACGGCCCCGGCGCCCATCCGGACCTTGTCCTGGGCGACCGTCGTGAGCGGCGGGTCGACGTAGCGGGCCAGGGTGACGTCATCGAAGCCGACGACGCTCAGGTCGGCGGGCACCCGCCGGCCGAGCGCGCGTGCCGCCTGGAGGGCCCCGACCGCCATGAGGTCGTTGTAGCAGAGCAGCCCGGTGAGGTCGGGGTGCCGGGTGAGCAGCTCGCCCGCGGCGGCTTCCCCCGAGGCGACGGAGCCGAGGCCCGCCACCGTCGCCAGCGAGACGCCGGCGGCGCGCCGACCGCGAAGCGTCTCCCTGACGCCGGCGAGGCGCTCGACGGCCGTCGGGTAGCGCGCGGGCCCGGTGATCAGGCCGATCCGCCGGTGGCCGAGCTCGAGCAGGTGGCGGGTCGCCGATGCGGCCCCGCCCCGGTTGTCGCTGAGGATCGCCGGGAGTCCCGTCCCCGGCGCGAGGGTGTTGACCAGGACGACCGGCACCGGAGAGCTGGCCAGGAGCGGACCGTAGCGGCCGCTCACGCTGCTGGTCGCCACGATGATCCCGTCGACCCGTCGCTCGATCAGGAGCTCGAGGTAGGCGGCCTCGCGGTCCGGATCCTCGGCCCCGGTGCAGAGCAGGAGCGCGTAGTCCCGCTCGAGCGCCGAGTCCTCGATCGCCCGGACCAGCTCGGGGAAGTACGGGTTCGCGATGTCGGTCAGCAGCAGCCCGATGGTCCGGGTCGAGCGGCGCTTGAGCGAGCGGGCGACCGCCGACGGCCGGTAGCCCAGCGCCGCGACCGCCGCGAGCACGCGGCCGCGCGTCTCGGGCCGAGCGCCGCCGATCCCTGACATGACCCGGCTGACGGTGGCGGTCGAGACGCCCGCCGCCCGCGCGACGTCATGGATCGTCGGTGTGCCTCGTCCGCGCTCCATCGGCCCCTCCAGCGGGCCGCGACCGCGCCGCTAGCCGGCGACGACGGTCGGGGCGAGCAGTCGTTCGAGGGCCTCGCGGCCCTCCAGCGCGACCTCGAGCGGATCGCGCTCCCAGTACGCCGGGTTGAATGTCTCGAGGCTCCAGGGCCCGTCGTAGCCGCGCTCCCGGAGCTGGGCGACGAGCGACGACAGGGCGATCACGCCGCGGAACGGCAGGACGCGATCGCCGTCCTCGATGTCGCGTGGCGGCTTGGCCGGGGCGTCGTTGAGGTGGACCATGGCCAGCTTCTCGACCGGGAACTCGCCGAGCGGCGCGGCGCCACTGGCGTGCCAGTGGCAGGAGTCGAGGACGAGGTCGATGCCCGGGACGCCGACGACGACCTCCGCGGCCAGGGCCGGGGTGTCGATCGGGCAGTCGCCGAAGCCAAGGAACTCGAACGCGGCCCGGATCCCGATCTCCCCGGCACGGTCCCGGATGACCGCCAGGCCGTCGCGCATCGCGGCGATCGCCTGGCCAGCCTCGACGCCGGCTGTCCGTGGTGGCACGACGAGGAGGTAGGCGGCGCCGAGGTCGCGGCAGATCGCCAGGCGGGGCGGCAGCTCGGCGTCGAGCCGCCCGCGGTCGAGCCTCCCGTCCTCCAGCAGTTGGAGCTGGATGCCGTTGAGGCTCCACACCTCGCCGGGACGGACGACCGCGGCGGCCGCGCGAAGCTCATCCGGAGCCCCGAGGAGCCGCTCGGCGCGCACCTCGACCCCGACGTAGCCCGCCTCGCGGGCGATCTCGACGTGCCGCTCCGTCGGCGTCCTCATGATCGTCGCGCCGTTGAGGTAGACGCCGCGATCGCGCCCTGCCGCGGCTGGACCGGTCATCCCGTGGACTCCTTTGCTGGGACGCTCACTTCTCCCGGATCACGCCGAACGTGAGCCCGGTCATCACGTAGCGCCGCGCCGACAGCATCAGCAGGAGCGGAAGGACGATGGCGATGACGCCACCGGCGGCCATGTCGTTCCAGATGATCTCGAACTGGGTGACCAGGCCCTGGACGCCGACCGGGAAGGTCATCGCCTGCGGCGTCGCGGTCAGGATGAATGCGAACAGGAACTCGGACCAGTCGAACGCGAAGACGATGATCGCGGCCGCCAGGATGCCCGTCCGCGAGAGCGGCAGGAGCACGGACCGGAACGCCTGCAGACGGCTGGCGCCGTCGACCAATGCCGCCTCCTCGATCTCCATCGGGATCTCCTGCAGGAACCCCTTCAGCATCCAGATCGACAGCGGCAGGTTGAAGATCGCGTAGACGATGGTGAGGGCCGGCAGCTGGTTGTACAGGCCGATCGTCCGGACGATCGTGAAGTAGGGGATGACGACGGCGATCGGCGCGAGGAAGCGCAGCGAGAGCGCCCAGTTGAGGACGGTCGACCGCATGCGCGGCGACATCGGCAGCCGGGTGATCGGGTAGCAGATGGCGAACGCCACGACGAGCGCGAGCAGCGTCGCCGACAACCCCGCGACGATGCTGTTGAGGAGGTACTGCGACATCCCGCGGTCGACCAGGACGCTCAGGTACGGCTGGATCGTGGGGTTCTGCGGGATGAGTGTCGGGATCGGCTCGTACAGCTCCGCCTTCGTCTTGATCGATGTCGCGAGCAGCCAGTAGATCGGGAACGCGAAGATCAGGCCGATCAGGGCGAGGATGACGTAGGTCGCGATGCGGGCGGGGCTGCGGCGGCGGCGCATCAGCGGGTCTCCACCGGCATGAACCGCGTGATGATCGTGTAGAAGACGGTCATCGCGATCATGACCACCACGGCGAGCGCTGACGCCTGGCCGAGGTCGCTGTAGCGGAACGCGACCCGGTACAGGTAGAGGCTCAGGAATTGGGTCGTCGCGCCGGGCCCTCCGCCGGTGAGCACGTACACGGCGTCGAAGACGCGGATGACGTCGGCGATGCGGAAGAACAGGATGAGCAGGAGGAGCGGTCGCAGGTAGGGCAGCTCGATGTGCCGGAACTGGGCCCACGGACTGGCCCCATCGACCTGAGCGGCCTCGACGGACTCCGGCGGCACCGTCTGCAGACCGGCGAACATGATCAGGTAGACGAACGGCGTCCACTGCCACATGTCGACCGTCGCGACCGAGAACATCGCCAACGGGGGTGACGAGAGCCAGAGGATCTGGTCGTGACCGGTGCTGCCGAGCACGATGTTGAGGATCCCGTAATCCGGCGCGAACACGAGGCGGAAGACCACCCCCACGGCGATCTGCGGGATGACGATCGGGATCATCGCCCCGATGTAGATCATCGCCCGCAGGGCGTTCGACCGGATCGTCCGGTGCACGAGCAGGGCGACGCCGAGCCCGAGCAGGAGCTCGGTGGGCAGGACGATCGCGGCGTAGATCGCGGTCTGTTTGAGCGACTCGTAGAGCTGGCTGTTGCCGAGCGCGCGACTGAAGTTGTCGAGGCCGACGAACGCCCCGCTGTCCGACTGGAGGGCCTCGACGAGGGCGAGGATGAGCGGGATCGTCGCGATGACGACGACCGGAAGGAAGACCGGCAGGAGCAGCCGCAGAGCGAGCCGCTCCTGCCGGCTCTTCGTGGGCCAGCCGGCGCGGGCCTGGATGCGCGCGGCGACGGTCATCGCCGCGCGCATCCCGGTTCGGACCCGGAGCCGGTCGCCTGCGCGGCCATGGAGCCGCCGGGACGGTCGGTGAGGCCCGACACCGCTGGGCCTACTGGGTCGGGTAGCCGGCGTTCTTCATGAGCGTCCGGATCTCGGCCGATGCCTTGGTGACGACGTCCTGCGGGGTCTCCTGGCCCGCCAGCGCATTGTTCAGGTGGGTGCCGATGATCGTCTCGACGGCGTTCCACTGATCCGTTCGCGGCCGCCAGTTCGGCACCGCCGCGAGGGCGTCAGCGAGGACCGAGAAGTACGGGTTGGCCTTGTTGAGGTCGGCGTCCTTCAGGATGCTCGTCCTGGACGGGATCCCGTTGTTCTGCGCGTAGGTCTTCTGGGTGTCCGCCTGGAGCATCCACTTGATGAAGTCGGCCGCGGCCTGCTGGTTCTTGGACGCCTTGGGGACCCCGAGCATCCAGTTGCCCATCATGCCGATGCCCTTGCCGCTGGGGCCCTGGGGGATCGGGATGAACGCGACCTTGCCAACGACCTTCGAGGCATTCGGGTCGAGGACGGCCGTGTTGATCTCGCCGGGCCAGACCGACGACTGGAGGCCCGCGCCCTTCGCCATGATCAGGTCGCGGTCCGCCGCGTCGGTGCTGGCCGGGTCGGCCTGGGCGTACTGCTTGAGCGTCTGGGTCAGGAAGGTCACCGCTGCCAGCGACTTGGCGTTGTCGAGGACGACGTTCCAGCTGTCGTCGAAGACGTCGCCGCCGAAGGACCAGAGGATCGGCAGGAAGTCGGCGACGACCGGGTTGGTCGCCTTGCCACGGATGATGTAGCCCGCGAAGTCGGACTTGAACTGCGCCTTGGCAGCGGCGAGGACGTCGTCGTAGCTCTTGGGCGCCTGCATCATGTCACTGCGGTACATGTACATCTCGACGTTGCCGACGATCGTCACGCCGAGCAGCGCCGAGGCCTTGCCCTTCTCGCTGGGCGGGACCGGACCGCGCGGCGGCGGCCACGTGCCGACATCCCAGACGACCGGCGCGATGTCGGGGTCCTTGGTGATGCCGAGCGGCGTCAGGTCGGTCAGGGAGTTGTCCGTGCCGAACTTCGGCATCCAGGGGTCGTCCATCATCGCCAGGTCGTACGTCGCGTCGTTCGCCTTGAACGCGTTGACGAGCTTGGTGTAGAGGTCCGAGTACGGCGCCTCGACGATGTTGATCTTGATGCCGGTGTTCTTCTCGTAGATCGGCGCGAGCGCCTTCAGGCCCGCGTCCTCGACGCCCTGGACGGCCGCGATGGTCAGCGAGCTCGGCTTCGCGCTCCCGCCAGTGGTCGAGCATGCCGTCGCGACCAGCGCGAGCGCCGTCAGTGCGGCGAGCCACTTGATGTGCCTCATCGATCCCTCCTCCGGGGAAGACCAGCTTGGGGGCGCTGCCGGCCCCACACGGCGTCCTATCGTCGTTGTCGGTGCACCTCCTCCATCGTCGCCTCAGCCCACCTCCTCGAGGCGGACCGGTCGATGCTCGACGCGGGAGCGGGTGGCGGCGACGCTGATCCGCATCGCCTCGAGCCCGTCGCGGGCCGAGCACGGACTTGGGACCTCCCCCCGTGCCACCCGGAGGAACTCCAGCAGCTCCGCCCGGTAGGCCTCCTCGAACCTGGTCAGGAACGTCGTCCAGGCCGGGCCGGGGAAGGTCGGACCAGCAGCTTCGAGGGACCGCAGCGGCGTGCGGTCGGCGAGGCCGACCGACACCGAGTCCCGCGAGCCGACGATCTCCATCCGGATGTCGTAGCCACGCGGGTCGTGCCGCGTCTGGCCGAGCACGGCGAGCGTGCCGTCATCGAGTCGCAGGACGACCGCGGCGGTGTCCACGTCGCCGTTGCGCGCGAAGACCTCGAACCCGCGGACCGAGCCGTCGGCGTAGAGCTCGACGACCTCGTGGCCGGTCACCCAGCGCAGGGCGTCGAAGTCGTGGATCGAGGAGTCGCGGAAGAGCCCGCCCGAGACCGGGATGTACTCGTCCGGCGGTGGCTGGTGGTCGTGGGCGATGAGCCGCACGAGGTAGACCGTGCCGAGCTCGCCGGTCTCGACCATCCGGCGGGCCTCCCGGTACGCCGGATCGAACCGCCGCTGGAAGCCCACCTGGACGGCGATGCCGGCCCGCTCGACGTGCTCGACGACCTCCCGGGTCTCGGCCAGGTCGAACGCCAGCGGCTTCTCGCAGAAGACGGGCAGCCGGCGGTCGGCGGCGGCGTGGACGAGTCGCGCGTGGGCATCCGTCGAGGCGGCGACGACGACCGCATCGGCGCCGTCGAGTGCCTCGTCGACGGAGCCGGCGACCGTCCCGCCGGCGACCTCGGCCGTCGCCCGGGCGCGCGCCGCATCGATGTCCGCCACGATGAGCCGATCGACGCCTGGCTGGGCCGCCAGGAGGCGGCCATGGAGCTGGCCGATCCGGCCCGCCCCGATAAGGGCGATCTTCACCGGTCCTCCCTGCTGGCGGCTCAGGCCGCCCGGCCGCGGGCCGCGCCGCGGATGGCGAACTCGAGCACGTGCCGCCCGATGGCGGCGCTCTCGGAGGGTGGGTTCCAGGTCGTGTCCTGCTCGACCATGAGCCAGCCGCGGTACCCCTCTCCGGCCAGTGCCTCCAGGACGCCGATGACGTCGAGGATACCCCCGCCGAGCTCGACGAAGATCCGTTCCCGCAGGGCCTGGAGGAACCCCTTCGTGCGGCCGTCGCGCAGCCGATCGAGCGGCCCCGGCGCGACGTCCTTCAGGTGGACGTGGGCGATCCGCGGGCCGTAGCGTTCGACCGCGTCGACTGGATCGCCGCCGCCCACCAGGTAGTGGCCCACGTCGAGGCAGACGCCGACGGTCGCGGGGTCGGTCAGGTCCATCAGGCGGCCCAGCTCCGCCGGCGTCTCGACGAACGTGCCGGCGTGCTGGTGGAAGACGAGGCGACAGCCGAGGTCCCGAGCCTCGCGTCCGAGCGTCTCGACGACCCGCGCGAGCGCCTCGATGGCACCCGTCGGCAGGCGCGGGGTGTCGTCCAGCCCTGCCCGCCCTGCGCGTGGCTCACGCTCCGGCGCCAGGCCGCAGGCGGCCACCAGGACCTCGCCGCCCGCCGCGTGGAGTGCGGCGAGCCGCTCCCGGCCGGCGTCCAGCGCCCCCGGAGCCGGCCCGTCCGGGCCGCAGGGGATGGCCGCATACACCTCGGCGAGGCGGAGATCGCGAGCGGCGAGCTCCCGGCGCAGTCTGGCGCCCTCCGGGAACCCGACGCCGGTCTGGCAGCCGTCGAAGCCGATCCGGGCGATCTCGTCCAGGACGGTCGTCGCGGGCACCAGCGGGGTGAGGTCGGGAAGATCGGCGTTGTTCCAGACGATCGGGACGACGCCGACGAGGCAGTCGGCGAGCGGTGCCGGCCGAGGTCGCTGCGCAGGGGTCTCCCGGTCCGGGAGGTCGGTCATCATCGATGCTGCTCCTGGGCGCGGCCCAGCAGCTGGGCCGCCCGCTGTTCGGGGTGGTACTCGGGGACCGGGACGTCCCACCAGCCGGTCTTGTCGGGACCGGCGTCGGCGAGGTC
>JAPVSP010000217.1:0-3827 GCA_047519685.1 Chloroflexota bacterium | reverse complement strand
GGGCGCGCCCGGGCCATGCAGTACGACCTCGCGCTCAACGGCTGGGAGCTCGGCGGCGGCTCGGTCCGCATCTGGCGCCGCGACCTGCTCGAGCGGAGCTTCGCCCTCCAGGGCCACACGCTCGACGGGATGCGCGCCAAGTTCGGCGCGCTCCTCGATGCGTTCGAATACGGGCCGCCGCCCCACGGCGGCATCGCCCTGGGCATCGACCGCTGGGCCATGGTCTTCAGCCACCAGACCAACATCCGCGAGGTCATGGCCTTCCCCAAGACGCAGTCGGGCAGCGACCTGATGCTCGAGGCGCCCTCGGAACCGGACCCGGCCCAGTACGCCGAGCTGGGTCTGCGGTTCGTCGGCCTCGAGAAGGGGACGGCGGAGGCATAGCCGCCGGGTGAGCCTTCGCCCAGCGTCCAGGCCGTCGCCGACGCATCGGCGGCCGTCCCGGCGCGATCGTCCGCGATCCGAGACATCGTCGTGCCGGCCGCGCTGACCGAGCGACCCCGACTGGCGGCGCTCCTCGGGGCGTTGTGCATCGCCTTCGCCGGGATCTTCGTGCGCGAGGCGAACGTCTCGCCGATCACCGCGACGCTGTACCGCTGCGTCTACGCCCTGCCGGCCCTGCTTCTCCTCACGGCCCGCGAGGAGCGGGCGATCGGCCGGCGGTCCCGGTGGCAGACGGCGGTCGCGGTCGGCGCGGGCGTCTGCTTCGGGCTCGACCTCACCGCCTTCCATGCGGCGATCGGCGCGGTCGGGGCGGGCCTCGCGACGGTGACGGCGAACCTCCAGGTCGTCGTCGTCGGCCTCGTGGCCTGGGTCGTGCTCGGCGAGCGGCCCTCCGGGCGGCTCCTCGCGGCCGTCCCGGTCGCGCTGCTCGGGGTCGTCCTGATCTCGGGCGTGCTGGGCGGTGCGGCCTACGGCGACCGACCCCTCCTCGGCGCGGCGTATGGGGTCGTGGCGGCGGCTTTCTACGCCGCGTACCTGCTGATCCTCCGGTCGGGGGTCCGCGATCCCCGCAGGGTCGCCGGGCCGATCCTCGACGCGACGGCCGCGAGTGCCGTCACCGCGCTGGTGCTGGCGGTCGGCCTCGGCGACGTCGACATCGTCCCGGCCTGGCCGTCGGCCGGCTGGCTCGCGCTACTCGCGCTCGTCGCCCAGGTCGGGGGCGGCCAGCTCATCCTGGTGTCGCTGCCCCGACTGCCGGCGGTGCTCACCTCGCTCATCCTGCTCGCCCAGCCGGTCGCCACGGTCGTCCTCGCCGTCATCCTGCTGGCCGAGGCGCCGTCGGCCGGACAGCTGGTCGGCGTGGCGCTCGTCCTCGGGGGGTTGCTCCTCGCGAGCGCGCGGCGACGACGACCGCGCCCGCTGCCCGGTGAAGCCCCGGCGGGCCGCCTCGGGGATGGCCGGATCGGCGCGCTCGAGGGTCCCGCCCCGGGGGATCCCTGAGGGGTCGCCGGCCGCTCACCCGCCGGCCGCTCACCCGCCGGCCGCTCACCCGCCGGCCTCTGGCGGTCCCGGCGGGCGCGTCGCGGTGGACCGCGGTCAGGCCTCGTCCATCGGCTCGTACGGGACGACGGAGGGGGCCGGCCCGAGGGCGTCCTCCGGCTGATCGGCCACGGCCGCGCCCCACTCGTGGGTGTGGGTGCCCGGCGGTTCGGGCGGACCCTGGTACGGCGGCAGCTGCGAGCGCGGCGTGTCCCCGTCGACGACCGAGCCTGGGTCGCCGAGCTCCAGCACCCGGACGCGCGCGCCGGCCGCCGCCAGGTCGTCCAGCAACTCACCGGGCATCCGGCCCGGGTCGAGCGCCCGCAGCTTGTCGGTGATCTCGAGCGGCACGACCGCGGGCCAGCCGGGCTCGCCGGCGTAGCCGGGCCGCAGCACCGCGTCGGGCTCCGTCCCATGCGACTCGACGAGGGAGGTGACCGTCTCGGGGTCCACCCACGTCATCCGGACCGGCCAGACCAGGGCCGCACTGGTCTCGCGAACGACGCGGGCGGCGACCTCGATCCCATGGACGATCTGCCCGACCGGCCCTCGCTCGACCGGGGCCGGCTCCGCGAGCGTCACCGACGTCCCGGCCAGGGCGACCGCGATGGCGCCATCGGGATCGTGGGAGACCACCACGACCGGGACGGCGCCGCCCGACCAGGCCGCGTCGGCCAGGCGCCGGACCCGCGGCAGGCCGTCGGCGTCGGCCAGGGCCGAGGCCGGCGAGGCGGCGAGGATCACGGCGGCGACGGTCATGGGCGGCTCCCTCGGCGGGCGGTGCGGGCCCGAGTCTAGAAGATGGCGCGCGCGGCGAGGAGCAGGCCGAGCAGCAGGAGCGGGACCCCGAGGATCGCCCCGATGCCGGTGACGGTGAGCGCGGCGCCCGCCACCATCAGGACGAGGCCCAGGACGAGCGCGACCAGCCGGCCCGTCAGCCCGATGATCCAGCCGACGGACCCCAGGATCGCGCCGGCGATCGCGCCGAGGATTCCCACGGGGCGAGTCTACGCGCGATGTGCGACGATGCGCCGGCCCATGAGCGACCTGCCCCGTTCCGCCGCGCCCACGGCGCCGCCACCCGGCCGTCGCGGGCGCGCCGCGTGGCCTGCCGTCCGCGCCGACCTTCGGGACATCGCGATCGTCGCCCATGTCGACCACGGCAAGACGACCCTCGTCGACGCGATGCTCCGCCAGACCGGCACGTTCCGCGCCAACGAGGCCCTCGTGGATCGCGTCCTCGACTCGATGGACCTGGAGCGCGAGAAGGGCATCACGATCCTCGCCAAGCAGACGACGGTCGACCACGCGGGGGTCCGGCTGAACATCGTCGACACGCCCGGTCACGCCGACTTCGGCGGCGAGGTCGAGCGGTCGCTCCTGCTGGTGGACTCCGTCCTGCTGCTTGTGGACGCGGCGGAGGGGCCGCTGCCGCAGACCCGCTACGTGCTCCAGAAGGCGATGGGGCGGCGGCTCCCGGTCGTCGTCGCGCTCAACAAGATCGACCGCTCCGACGCCCGGCCGGCCGAGGTCCTCGACGCCGTCTACGAGCTCTTCATGGACCTGGGCGCCGACGAGCAGCAGATCGAGTTCCCGGTCGTCTACACGAACGCGAAGGCGGGCACGGCGACCCGCGACCCGGCGGTCCCTGGCTCGGACCTCCGGCCGCTCCTCGACCTGCTCGTGGCGGTCACGCCAGCGCCGACGTACGAGCCGGACCATCCGCTCCAGCTGCTCGTCACGAACCTGATGGCCAACGAGTACGTCGGCCGGATGGCCGTCGGACGGATCCGGAACGGGAGGCTCCGCCTTGGCGCCCGGGTCGCCATCGTCCGCGAGGAGGCCGATGACACCGCCGGCGACGTCGAACCCGGGCGGACGGTCACGCTGCAGGGGACGGTCACGAGCCTGCAGACGGCCCACGGCATCGATCGAGTGGACGTCGAGGAGGCCGGACCGGGCGATATCGTCTCGGTCGCCGGGCTTCCGGAGGTGACCATCGGCGACACGATCACCGATCCGCTCGACCCGCGTCCGCTGCCCCGCCTGGACGTCGACGCCCCCACCCTGCGGATGACCTTCGGCGTCAACACGTCGCCGCTGGCCGCTCGCGAGGGCCGCTTCGTGACCGGGCGCCACCTCGGCGATCGCCTGCGCCGCGAGGTCCTGGGCAACGTGAGCGTCGAGGTCGGGCCCACCGAGAGTGGCGACGCATTCGAGGTCCGCGGCCGTGGCGAGCTCCAGCTGGCGGTCCTCATCGAGCAGCTGCGGCGCGAGGGCTTCGAGCTCCAGGTGAGCCGTCCCGAGGTCATCCTGCGGACCATCGACGGGCGGCTCCACGAGCC
>JAPVSP010000216.1:0-1616 GCA_047519685.1 Chloroflexota bacterium | reverse complement strand
CTCGATCGCCGCGTCCCGCGTGATCCCGAGCTGCTCCCGCAGGCCCGGTCCACCTGGCGAGCGCGGGCGGTGGGACGGCCCGGACCCCGTCGGGGTCGTGCCGGGACGGTTCGGGGGGTTCGGGGTGTCCAGGGCCGGGACTCCAGCTGCGCTTCGGCTGGGTCGATGATACCGCGCCCCGTCCCGTCGTCCCGGCCCCGGCGGGCGAGCGACCCGACCCCCCGAGCGTGAGGCCCGGGTCAGCCGTGGGGGGCCGGGTCAGCCGTGCGGGCCCATCGCGCGCCAGCCGAGGCGATCGGCGGCGTCGAAGAACCCATAGGTGCGTCGGAACGCCGGATCGCGGGGCGTCGGCGGGGGACCCGCCGCGGTCCGCCAGAGCTGCCGCACGAGCTCGTCGATCCGCGCGGCGAGCTCGGCCGGCCCCCTGGGCGCCGGGATGTCCGCGTAGGTCCGCCGGCCGGCCGGGTAGCGGACCGACTCGTCGGGCAGCCGGGGAAGGAGGGCGAGCACGACCCGCGCATGGCTCAGCGCGATGAGGTCCCACGGCCGGACGCCACGGATCGCCCGGCCAGGGCGACCGGCGAGCGCCCGCTCCAGCAGGGCCTCGGCCGCGGCAGCCCGCTGCTCCGCGTCATCCCGCGGCGCGCTCGCGCGGATGGAGCCGGCCTGCCGGAGGAGGTAGCGCAGCTCGGCGAGATCGGCGGCGTCCGCCCGCAGCCAGCCCTGGAACCCGGTCTGGACGCCCTCGAGGTGGGCCAGGGTGGCGTCCGAGATGTACTCGGCGCCGTCCGGTGGCAGCTCGCCCTCGGTCGCGACGGCCTCGAGGAGCTCGCGCGTACGCCGGACGACCGCGAGCAGCCGGTCGAAGTCGTCGAACCCCGTGCGCTCGAAGGCTCGCATGGCGATATCTTGGCGCGGAACGGACCCGCGCGTCCCATCCCCGGAGGTCCCGGCGTGGATCGACCCAGCCTACCCCTCTCGCGCGGCGTGGGGTAGGCTCGCGGCGATGCTCCGACCCCTGCTCGCCGCCGAGGTCGTCTCCGTCGGCACGGAGCTGACGACCGGCAGCACGCGCGATACGAACGCCGGAGACCTGGCCCGCGACCTGACCGACGCTGGCGTGCGGGTCCTCGGCTTGACGGCCCTGCCCGACGACCTGGGGGCCGTGACGCGGGCGTTCGCCGTCGGGCTGTCCCGCGTGGATCTCGTCGTCTCGACCGGCGGACTCGGACCGACCCCGGACGACCTGACCCGCGAGTCGATCGCGTCGGCGATCGGTGAGGCACCGGCGGTCGACGCCTCACTCGAGGCGTGGCTCCGCGGCCTCTGGGAGCGCCGGCGCGCGCCGTTCGCCGACGCCAACCTGAAGCAGGCGTGGCTCGTGCCCTCGGCCACGGCGATCCCGAACGAGCGTGGGACCGCGCCCGGCTGGTGGGTGGATCGGCCGGACGGTCGTCTCGTCGTCGCCCTGCCCGGCCCGCCCCGCGAGATGGAGCCGATGTGGCACGGCTGGGTGCTCCCGCGGCTGCACGGACGGGGACTGGGCGCCGCGCGCGCGGTCGAGACGCTCCGACTGGCGGGCATCGGTGAGTCCCAGCTCGCCGACCTCCTCGGCG
>JAPVSP010000215.1:0-3482 GCA_047519685.1 Chloroflexota bacterium | reverse complement strand
GTGTGGCCATGCGAGATGACGATCGCCCGGAGGTCCGCGGCGCGGACCCCGAGGACGTCGAGGTTCCGGCTGAGGACTGTCGGCGTGAGCCCGCCGTCGTAGAGGAGGGACCGGCGATCTCCATCAACGGTGACGGTCACGAGCGCCGCGAAACCGTGCTCGGCGATGAGTTCGTTGGGATCGCCGAAGTCCGAGGCTCGATATCGCTCGACGCCGGGTGCGTCAGCCATGAGGACGTCGACGAAGCCGTCGACGACGATCTTCACCTCGACCGCATCGACGGCCATGACGGCGATTGGCGCTCGACCAGCCATCGATTAGAGCGTGGCGGAACCCATCGAGCTCGTCAACGGTTTGGTGCCGGACGCACGTTCCGCAAGCACACCCGGCCGGCGGGCGGCGCTGCGACGGGCCGGCGAACGGGGTCAGGCGACCGCGCGCCAGGCGAGGTAGCCGACCGAGGCGACCTCGAGCCAGGCTCGCGCGGAGGCTTCTGTGCCCTCGTAACAGCGCGACAGCCGTCGCCAGCGGCCGAGCTGGGCGAAGGCGTGCTCGATCCGATAGATCGGCCGGATCGGGACGAAGCCGCTGACGCCTGATGGTGGCGCCTTGATGTCGAGCGAGACGTGCTTGCGGGCCGCGAGCTTCGCGAGGCCGCGATAGGCGCGGTCGCCGACGATCGCCCGCAGCCGAGCGAGACTGGGCAGGCGCTCACGCAGGAGCTCGCGAGCGGCAACGACGTCGTGCGGGCGGGCCGAGCACGCCCCGGCGGCAACAGGCAAGCCCAGGATCTCGACGAGTAGGGTGCGCTTCGTGCCGATCGTCCGGCCGCCCGGACCGCCCGCTTCGTGGAACGTCGGCCCGTACCGGCCGCCGCGGACGGTCTGCGCGTCGACCATGACCATCGATGGGACGGGTTCGCGCTCGTGGAGCACCCGGACGATCGCCGCGAGGCGCGTCATCGCCCGCTCCCAGACACCGTTCGACCGCCACCGCCGCCACTGGGCCCAGACCGCGGTCCAGGCGCCGTAGCGCTCGGGCAGGTAGCGCCACTGGCAGCCGGTCCGGCCGATGAACAGTATCGCGTCGACCATCTGGCGGCGCGGGATGACCGCCCGCGCCCCGCGTCGACCGGGCGGATCGAAGAGGTCGGCCACCAGCTCCCACTGCTCGTCGGACAGCGCGATCGCGAAGCTCATGGCCCGAGGATGGCCGTCCCCCGCGTCAGCTTATGTGGCACAAACGCCGCGATCCGAACGGGGGATTTCGGCTACAAGCCCTCAGTGCTGGCCGTGGTTGCCCTGGTTGCCCTGGTTGCCGTGGCCGTGGCCGTGCCCGTGGCCCATGATCCAACCGATGCCCGGGCCGATCGACAGGTCGAGCTGTTGGGCGATCTGGCCCCAGCCCATCCCACCCTGGAACATCGCCAGGATCTGCGCCGGCGTCTTGCCGCTCGCGTGGGCGAAGGCCAGGACGCGGACCGCGCCGCCGACACCGACCTGCGCGGCGAGCGTCGAGAGCTCGCTGGTCGTGGTCGTGATGCCGGCCGCTTTGAGCAGGTCGACGAGGCGGGTCAGCTCGGCGCTCGAGGGGCTCGCCTCGGTCGAGGCGACCTTCGGGGCATCGGGCGATTCGGAGGCCTCGGGCGATTCACTCGCCTCCGCGGTCTCGGCGGTCTCGGCGGCCTTCAGGGCCTGGGCAGGCTCGGCCGTCTCAGAGGCCTCGGCGGCCTCCGAAGGCTCGACCGATTCGCTGGTGGCCGTCGTCGTCGACTGTCTCCAAGCCGCCGGATTCGCCGCGAATGCGGTGCCGGCCGCGAGCAGCACGATGACGAGGGCGGCGACAGAGCGGCGGGCGTAGCGCGTGACGTCCATGCGTTCGTCCCTTTCTCTCCCCGGATTCGGCGACACCCTAGCACGGACCTTCTGGACGTGCGCCGGATGGGGCTGGCTGTCGTGCGCGCGTGCACCGGACGATTCGGGCATCCGGCACCGACCGGTAGTCCCGGCGCGAGAGTGCTGTGCCAGGCTCGGAGCCAGGTCCCACCTGGTCCCTCGCGACGCTTGCAGGTGACAGCACGCCGAGTGAACTGAGAGCCCTCTCCCGCACGGCAGACCCACCCGGAAGCGTCTCTGTACACCGCCGGCAACGATCCTGTGCGAAACCATCGAAGCGTCAAGACCGTCAGACACGTGCCATGACCACGGGCCGGTGGCTGTTCGGGGCAGGAGCGGTACTCGCGGCAGTCACGCTCGTCGCCTGCGGGATAGCGCCTTCGCCGTCGACCGCGCCGTCCGAGAGCACGCCGTCCGTGAGCCCGCCGTCCGTCAGCCCGCCGTCGCCGACGCCCTCCGCGACGAGCCTCCCGAGCCCGTCGAGTGAGTCGGTGACGTGTCTACCGGAGACCGGCGCGCTGCCGCCGGGCCTCCAGGGCGACCCCTGCCCGTCCGCCGTCGCCGCGGTCCGCGCCGCCGTCGCGTCGCTCGTGCCGCCCATCATGCGGATCGACATCGAGCCCGGAACCTTCGGCTGCGGCATCCTCTGGCCCGGGGTCGGGCCGGCGCCGGCCTGCCCCGGCTCGTTCAGCCAGCCGGGCACCCGGATGCACGGCTGGGTGAGCTTCATCGGGACCGACAGGGTCGCCGCCGTCGCGCTCAGCCGCCTGTCGTTCAGCACGGGCTTCCCAGCGCAGGCTCAGCCGTGGCAGGCGAACCTACTTGCCTTCGAGGTCCCGCCTGCTGGTTGGGTGATGCCATAGCCGGGCTTCGGACATGGATTTCGAACATCGAAGTCCGCGCCGCAACTGGGGCCGACGATCCCAGAACCGGCGACCCACGGACCAAGGACATGGTGTCATTCACGCACGCCGAGCGACCCGAAGGTCCGCACCCTGGATCGAGGCAGCATTGCCTCGAGTCTCGATCACTCGCGCTTGACCACCGGGGCGCCAAGCGTACAGTCCGGCATCGGAGGCGCGGTCGTTGGGCTACTGGATCGTGAGCGTCGCCCTCATCGCGTTCGGCATCGCCGGGATGATGACGATCGGTCAGCCGTTCGTGCTCGTCGGCCTGGCCATGGTCGTGCTCGGCCCGCTGCGGCGCCGCCCACTCCTGTTCTGGCCGCCACTCCTCGCCGTGATCGCCTACAACCTCGCTTTCTGGGCCATCTCGCCGCTCTACTGCAGCGCGACCTCGCTGGCCGGTGGGCCGGCAGGGCCGACGACCTGCTCGAGCCTATTCGGCATCGGCTGGCCCACCACGGCGAACGGCCTGGCCGACCCCGCGTCGGTCCTCGACCTGACGACCCGGATCGCCCTGCTCGTGGCTGCCGCCACCTTCGTTATCGTGCTCGGGTCGATGCTGTGGCGACGACGAGCCGCACGCCGCGCCTAGCTGAAGTTCCCAATCGGGTTGTTGACGGGCTGAGGGCCCCTATCCTCGGCTGTTGGTGTCGAAGCCACAGTCGAAGAAGGAGCCCTCGAT
>JAPVSP010000214.1:0-3945 GCA_047519685.1 Chloroflexota bacterium | reverse complement strand
GTCCGTCGCCCACCCTTCGCGCGCCGGTACGCCGACCTCGACTTCATCGCGAGCTCGCGCGAGCGGAAGCGGATGGCCCTGCCTCAGGGCGACACCGCCGGGACGACGATCCCGTCCGGCGCCGAGGCGCCGTCCTCGCCCGACTGGAACGGGCGGAGCGTGAGCACGAACTCCGCGCCGCCCCGCCGCCGCGGGCGAGCCGTGAGCGCCCCGCCCATGCCATGCGCCAGCTGCCGGCTGACGAAGAGCCCGATGCCCGCGCCGGGTTTCGTCGCCGTGCGCTTCGATCGGTAGAACAGCTCGAAGAGGCGGTCCGCGTCCTCCTTCGGGAAGCCCGGCCCGCGATCCGCGACCACCACGCGGACCGCATCCGCGGCCCGCTCTGCCCGGACCTGGATGGGTCCGCCAGCCGCTCCGTACTTCACGGCGTTGGCGATGAGGTTCCGGAGGATCTGCTCCAGGTACATCTGGTCCGCACGAACCGGGGGCAGGTCGAGCGGCAGGTCGACGCGGACCTCGGCCGGAGGGTCGCCTCGGCGCGCCTCGGTCGCGGCGATCCGGTCGATGACGCGCTGGACGAGCACCGGCTCGTCCTCGATGTCGAGGGCCTGGCGCTCGAACCTGGACAGGACGAGCACGTCCTCGATGAGGCGGCGCAGTCGCTCGGACTCGGCGCTCACGTCCTCGAGCACGGCGACCCGGTCCTCCTCGGGGAGCCCTCGAGCCAGCAGGTCGACGCCGCCGAGGATCGTCGTGACCGGGGTGCGCAGCTCGTGCGACAGGACGCCGATGAAGACCTCCCGCGCCTCCTGGGACCGGCGCGCCTCGGTGACATCACGGATGGCGAGGATGCGCGAGCCGCTCGGTCGGCCGCGGACGCCGAACACCGACACCTCGAGCATCCGGTCGGAGCCCTCGAGCAGCACCTCGGTCGTCCGGTCCGCGGCGAGGTCGAGCGACCCCCCGCGCACCGGCGTCAGACGCCGGACGACCTCGTCGAGGTGGCCGACCTTCCCCAGCAGGGTATCGGCCGCCCGGTTGCTCAGCGTGACCCGACCCTCCGGCCCCGCGACGAGGATGGGCTCGCCGATCGAGTGGAGCACCGCGCCAAGCTCGTCGCCGAGACGGACGGCCTCCTGTCGCGCGACCTCCGTGTCGCGTCGCAGCTGCCGCTCGGCGTCCAGCAGCATCGCCCGCTCGAGCGCCTGGCCGCACTGGCGCGCTACGGCCTCGATGAACAACCGCTCACCCGGGTCCACGCGATGGGCGTCGTCCCAGGCGATGGCGAGCGCGCCGATCACCGGGCCTCGTCCCCGCAGCGGTACCAGGACGCTCGGCTCGGGATCCGGGTCGCCCAGCGTGGCGACGGCGGCCCTCGGCAACCGCTCGCCCCAGGACGGCTTGCCCAGCAGGACCGCCTCTGCGAGCGCCGGTGCCTCGTGGACCCCGACATCGCCACCGAGGATCGAGTCCGACCCGGCGGCGCTGACCGTGCGCAGGTGGCGGTGGTCGGCCGTCAGCATGACCACCGCGCCGCCGGTCGCTCCGACGACGGGGATGGCCTCGCCCAGGATCGCGTCGGCGACCTGCTCGGGCGTGGTGGTCGAGGCGAGGCGCTCCAGGAGGCTCTGGAGCCCCCGAAGGCGCTCGAGCGCCCGCTCCGTCTCGCCCCGGGCGAGGGCCTCCGCCTCGCGCGAGCGCACCTCTCGCTCCAGGGCCGCCAGGCGGAAGCCGGCCAGGGAGGTGATCGCCGACCCCACGACGATGAACGCGAGCGATCGGATCGCCTGGGCGATCCAGACGCTCGACCCGATGCCAGCCGGCCGATCGAACAGCAGGACGTTTCCGACGACGCCCGCCAGCGTCGCGACGATCCCGGCCGGCACGCCCCCGAGCCAGGCCGCGATGGCCACCCCGAGCAGCAGGGGCAGGAAGCCTGGGTCGACGCTGGCTTCGCGACCGAGCAACCCCTTGAGGCCAAGGCCGCCGATGCCGACCGCCAGCCCGACGGCCGCCAGGATGGCCGCGGGATACGGCCGCCCGCGCGTCGATGGTCGTGGGGATCGGCGGAGCGACGTGAGGTCCACCGCGCCACTCTAGGCATCCCCGGCGGCGACAGGAAGAGGACGGGCAGCGGCCGCCACGAGGCTGCAATCGCCGCTGCGGGGAATGCAAGCAGGCCGTTATGAGGATCGACCCACCGGAGCCGGATCGAGGGGGACAGCACCGCCACCGACGCGGCGAGCGGCCCCAGGCATCGACAGTCACAGCCGCGCCCAGGCATCGGCGCTCGGGCATCATGCGCTGGTGACCGCGCAGGGCCGAACGACGTGAGCCAGCGGGCGCTCGGCGCCCTGGGCGCCGCCCTGGCGGCGATCCTGTTCGGCTCGGCGTACGTCGCCACCTCGTTCCAGCTGCGCTCGTTCACCCCGCTCGACGGCGCCCTCTGGCGTGGTGGGCTGGCGTCCGTCGCGCTGGTCCTCGTGGCCGTGTCTCTTGCAGCCCGCCGGCCGGGTCGCGCTGCGCCGGCACCGGCCTCGGCGCCGGCGGGAGGGATGTCGACGGTCGGTCGCCTGGCCCGGCTCGCGATCCTCGGCGTCCTGGGGGGCCTCGTGTTCATCATCGGGATGAACGTCGCCGTCGCTCGCGTCGGGGCGACGATCTCGGCGTTCGTCGCCGGGCTCTACGCGGTCCTCGCGGCCCTGTTCGCACCGTTCCTTCTCGGCGAGCGGCTCGAGCGGTCCGCGGTCGCCGGCTTCGCGATCGCGCTCCTCGGGACGGCGCTGCTGGCCGAGCTCGGCCCTTCCGGCGAGACGCTCGCCGGGCTCGCGGCGGGGGGCGTCGCGGCCGTCAGCTTCGGCCTCTACCTCGTGCTGATCCGTCGGTGGTCGGCGGCCATCCGCGTCGGTCCGCTCGGCATCTCGCTGACGAACGCCCTGACGGGCAGCATCGGGCTGCTGGTCCTCCTGGCGATCGCCGACCCATCGACGATCGTGCCGGACCGGGTCCGACCCGAGGCGGCCCTCGCGACCGCCTGGCTCGCGTTCGTCACGGCGTCGGCCCAGATCCTGGTCTCGTCCGCGGTCCGCCGCATCGAGGCGCGTCGGTCGTCGGCCTTCCTCCTGCTCAACCCCATCACCGCGACGGCCCTTGCCGCGGTCCTGCTGGGCGAGCGGCCCACCCCGGCCCAGCTCGTGGGCGGCCTCCTGGTCCTGGCCGGCATGGCCGCCTCGACCGGCCTCCTCGATGCCCTGCGCCAACGGCGACGGGCGGCCCCGGAGGTCGTGCCCGCGGAGTGACCCGTGCGCCGGTCTCGCGACCGCCGCCGCTCGTGGACGTGCCGGCTCCGCCGGTCGGCCGTTGCGCCCGCCGGTCCCGTCTGCTACACATCTTGTCCGTGCCTCCCCGCGTCACGTCGATCCGTCGGTTTGCGCTCACCGCGTGCGCGGTCGGGCTGGCGGTCGTCCTCGGGCCGCTCGCGGCCGGTCGGGCGCCGGCGCCGCTGACCGCACCACAGGCGGAGGGCGCGACCGGGCCAGCCTCGACGTCGCCGACCGCCCGGGTCTCCCCGCTCGCCGGTCCGCTCGCCGGCGCGGCGGTGCTGCTGCGCATCGGCGAGCGTCCCGTGCCGCCGCCGGCGTGGACGCTCACCGGCTACCGGTGGCCGCTGCCGCACGGTCGCCTCACCCAGCCGTTCGGCCCGTCAAGGGGCGGGTCGCGGATCGTCGACGGCGTCGAGGTCCACGACGGCATCGACCTGGCGACGTTCTGCGGCGATCGGATCGTGGCCGCCCACGACGGCGTCGTGCTCCAGGCCGGCCGTCACTACGACGGCTCCATGGGCTGGCAGGGCGACCTCGAGCCGTACGTCCGCTGGCTGGACCAGCACGCTGCCTGGCCGACCCTGCCGATCGTGGTGGTCGTGGACGACGGGAACGGCTATCG
>JAPVSP010000213.1:0-12310 GCA_047519685.1 Chloroflexota bacterium | reverse complement strand
GGTGGAGCGGGAGACGGGATTCGAACCCGCGACATTCTGCTTGGGAAGCAGACACTCTGCCAGCTGAGTTACTCCCGCTCGGGAGGTCCCCATCTTATGCGAGAGCGGCGACCTCCTCAACCGTTGCCGGGCCTCGTGAGGACCGCCCGACCATGGCCCGCGGCGATCGCCCGCCGATCATCCGTCCATGCGGGCACCACGTCGCGGATGGGCGGAGATCGTCGCGTCCGCGAATCGGAACCTTCGTCGCTGGCGCCTGCCCGGGATCGCGCGTATCGTGCCGGCGCTGGGACGAGCGGACCGCTGCGTCGCCCGCGGTATGGCGCCGATCCCCAGGCTGCGAGGAGGTGCGCGATGCCGACCGTGCGGGCCAACGGCATCCAGATCCACTACGAGGAGCAAGGGGCCGGCGAGCCGCTCGTCCTCATCCCGTACCTCGCGGCGGACAACGCCTGCTATGCGTTCCAGGTCGCCGACTACGCGAAGGAGTTCCGCTGCATCTCGCTCGACCCCCGCGGCGCCGGGGAGTCGGACAAGCCCGACGGCACGTACTCGATGGAGCTGTTCGCCGATGACGTGGCTGCGCTGATGGCCGCGATCGGCCTCGAGCGGGCGCACGTCATGGGGCTCTCGCTCGGTGCGGCGACCGCGATGTGGCTGGCCGCCAAGTACCCGGACCGGGTGACGTCGCTCTCGCTCCACAGTGCCTGGGCGAAGACCGATCCGTTCCTCCGGACCGTCGTCGAGGGCTGGCGCATCATGGCTCGCGGCCTCGACGACGTCCAGGAGATGGTCATCGCCGGGATCCTGCCGTGGTGCCTGACGCCCGGCCTCTACGCCAGCCGGCCGGACTACGTGGACTCGCTCGCGGCGTTCATCCGCAGCCGGCCGAAGCAGCCGCTCGACGCCTTCCTGCGCCAGTCCGCGGCGGTGCTCGCCCACGACGCCGAGGCGCAGCTCGGACGGATCGCCGCCCCGACGCTCGTCACGTTCGGGCGCTGGGACCTCGCCTGCTCGACCCGCTTCGAGCCGGCGCTGCGGGCCATCCCGGACGTCGAGGTCCACGTCTTCGAGGATTGCGCGCACGCCGCCATCTACGAGGACGTCCCGGCATTCAACGAGCGGACGCTCGCGTTCCTCCGTTCGCAGCACCGCTGAGGATGGAGCGGCGGTCGGCTGGCGCACCAGGACCTGCGGCGGCGGCGGCGAGCGTCCACGTCGGCGAGGGCTATCAAGGGTGACGCGGACGCGCCGAGCGGACGCGCAGGGCCCCGAGCCGAGCACGCGAGCCGCGCCGGACCCCGACGTCGCGCCGGACCCCGACGTCGCGCCGGACGGCAGCCCGGTCGCCTTCCACCGGCGGATCCCGGCGACCGGCGAGCCCGAGCTGATCCACGCCGCGATCGGGCCGGGGACCTCCGTCCTCGACCTCGGCTGCGGCCCGGGCCGGATCGCGGGTCCGCTCGCGGCCCTGGGGCATCAAGTCGTCGGGATCGACAACGGGCCCGCGATGATCGAGGCGCTCCCGGCCGGAGTGGAGGGCATCGTCGCGGACGCGAGGACCGTCCGCCTGGCTCGCACCTTCGGGGCGGTGCTGCTCGCCAGCCACCTCGTCAACGATCCGGACGGTCCCGCGTTCGCCGCCACGGCCGCCGCCCACCTCGGGCCCGGCGGGGTCGTCGTCGGAGAGACGTTCCCACCGGGCTGGGACCCCGCGCCATCCGTCGGCCAGGTCCAGCAGCTCGGCGACGCCCGGGTCGAGCTGCTCCGCGCCACCGTCGACGGGGACCGTCTCGACGCCGAGGTCCGCTACGGCGTCGACGAGCTGGTCTGGCGTCAGTCCTTCACCGCCCGACTGCTCGACGAGCGGGCGCTGCACGAGCTGCTGGCTGGCCAGGGCCTGGCCTTCGAGCGCTGGCTCGATCGACCGGGCTGGTTCCTCGCTCGCCGGCCAGGCTGACCCGGCCCGCATCCGGCCGCCGCGCACCGGCCACCCGCGGCGGGTCGTCGCGCCTCGGCGCCGGGCTTGCCCGGTCGCCACGATCCGGCCGGTCGGCGTGGGGACGAGACGACCGCGCCGGCGGCGATCCGCCCCGCTGACAGCATCCGACCGGCACCCGAGGACCGCTGCCGGATCCTGACGGGCACGCCGTCAGGAGAGGCGCCGGACGCGATCCCACGCCTCCCGGACGCGCCCCTCCGCGAGCCGGCCCGACTCGACCGCGGCCGCGACGACGTCCACGACGTGGCCGACGATGCCCGGATCGTAGGTCTGCTGGTTCGCGAACAGGAGGAGGTCATTCCCGGCCCCGAGCGCGAGGAGGACCGCGGCGTCGGCGCCGAACGCCGTCGTGATCGCCGCCGCCTGCAGGTCGTCCGTGACGACCGGCCCGTCCCAGCCGAGCTCGCCGCGGAGGATCCCCGTCACGATCGCCGCCGAGAGCGAGGCCGGGTAGGCCGCGTCCAGCCGCCGGTCCACGACGTGGCCGGACATGACGAGGTCCGCGGTGCCGGCGGCGATGAGCTGGCGGAACGGCTCGAGCTCGGTCCGCGTCCAGGTCGCCGTCACGTCGGCGACCCCGAGGTCCGTGTTCGTCGTGGAGCTGCCGATGCCCGGGAAGTGCTTGAGCGTCGTGCGGATGCCCATCGCGCGCAGCGCCTCGATCTCCACGGTCGCCATCGCGACGACGACGTCGGGGTCGGCCGAGAACGACCGATCCAGTGCGCCGATCGCCGGGCTCCGCGGATTCACATCGAGGTCGACCACGGGTGCGAGGTCCAGGTCGATGCCGGCGGCGGCGAGGGTGGCGGCCATCCCCTGCGCCCACGTCCGGGCCGCCGCGACCGGGCCGCGGCCGATCGCCGCCTCCGACGCGACGGCGGGAAACCCGTGCGCCGGCGACAGGCGGGTGACGGTGCCCCCCTCCTGGTCGACGCCCACGAGGACGTGCCGACCGCCGGCCGCCTGGCGGAGCTCCCGGACGAGCCCGGCGACCTGCCCGGGCGACCGGACGTTCCGCTCGCCGCCCGTCAGCTGGTCGCGGTCGAACAGGACGACGCCGCCGAGGCCGGAACCCGCGAGCGCCGAGCGCAGCCACGGCGCCTCCGCCAGGGTCGAGCCTCGGAAGCCGACGATGAGCAGGCCGGCGATCATCTCGCGCAGCCCGGGCGCGGGGCTCGGCGCGATCGGGGGCGACGAGGCGGGTGCGAGGGAGGGGCTTGGGCCGGGCGGGCTGGATGGGGCGGGGGAGCCCGACCGGGGCGAGGCCGGGGTCGCGGAGGTCGTCCCGCACGCCGCGAGGATCAGCGCGGCGCCCCCGAGAGCGCCGCCGCGGAGGAGGTCCCGGCGGGAGATCCGGGAAGGCGCTGCCTCGAGACAGCCGACCCGATCGCCATCGTTCGCGGTCCCGGGAGGAGGTGTCACCTCGGCAGCTGGCGGCCGCGCATCGGGCGCCTCTGGCGCATGGCGAGTCCGGCGCGGCCGGATGGCCGGGAAGACCAGGCCCTTACAGCTCGCGGAAGACCCGATCGTGCTCCCGGACGTGGTCGTCGACATGGATCGCCACGTCGTCGCCCGGCCCGGCCCGCTCGACGTCCCGGTGCTCGATCTGCATCGAGGCGACGGCCTGGACCAGGTCGGTCGTGTGCCCGGAGATGTGGATGCGGTCGCCGACGGCCAGTGGCGCCGAAAGGCTGAGGCCGGCCACGGACAGATGGCCGAAGTAGTGGGTCACGACTCCGATCGCGCTCGCTGGGTCATGATCTGCTGTCATCGCCCTACCTCCGGCGCCACGGTACGCGCCTCCTGGCCGCTTGTCGATGAGCCGAGCGGTCCGGCGCACGAGCCCGGAAGCCGGATCCGCGCCTCGACCGCGCCCACCGGGGATGCGATGATCGATCTCGATCGAGCGCCTGCGGCGGGGTCTCCCGCGCGGAGGGGTGACGGATCGCGCCATCCATGGGCGGTGAAGGAGACAGGCGATGAGCGGTCGGGCCCGGCTCGCCCTCGCAGGCGTCTTCCTGGCGTTGTTCGCCTACGACGGCGTGCTGCGTCCGCTCGCGGCTTCGCTCGTCGCGCTGCCCCGGATCCCTGGCGGCCTGAACACGCTCACCGTCATCCTCGTGCTGTTCAGCCTCTGCCACGCCGCCTATGCGCTCGGCGCGCGGCTCACGCTGGCCTTCTTCGCCATCACGGCGGTGACGTCCTGGGTGTTCGAGGAGGTCGGCGTGGCGACCGGGCTCGTCTACGGGGCCTACCACTACACGGACGCTCTCGGCCCCTGGCTGGGCAGCGTCCCCCTGCTCATCCCGCTGGCCTGGTTCATGATGATCTACCCGAGCTACGTGGTCGCCAACCTCATCCTCGACGGCCAGCCCGCGGGCACACCCGGGGGCCGCGCCCACCTCGTCGGTCTGGCCATGCTCGGCGCGTTCGTGATGACCGCCTGGGACCTCCTCGCCGACCCCATCCTCTCGGGCCCGACCATCGGCGCCTGGGTCTGGGAGCGGGGCGGGGCGTACTTCGGTGTGCCCGCCCAGAACTACCTCGGCTGGCTCGTCACGACGTTCACGGTCTACGTCCTCTACCGCTCGCTCGAGCGGCGCTGGCGACCGCGGCCGGCCGGACCGCTGTCGGTCGGCCCGAGCGCGATGCCATCCACGGCCTACGTCGCGATGCTGCTCGCGAACCTCTGGTCGGGCGCCGCCCCCGCGGCGGTGGCGATCATCGGCCCATTCGCCATGGGGACGCCGGCCCTGGCGTCGTTCCTCCGGCTGCGGCGACGAGCCGAGCGGCGAGGGTGACGTCGCTCCGGTCACGGGAGCGGATGGGTTGACAGGTCCGACGCTCCGCGCTAGATTTCGATACTCAGACGACTATCGAAATATGGAGTCGGCCGTGGAGGGCGCGACAGAGCGGACGGTGGACCTGGCGAGGGTCTTCAAAGCCCTCGGCGATCCCACGCGGCTCGCCATCTTCGAGCTCGTGCGGGCGGGCGTCGATCCGAGCGCGGGCCACACGCCGGACGAGCTGGAGAACAGCATCACGCGGATCGCGAGCCGGTTCGACCTCTCGCTGTCGACCGTGTCGCACCACATCAAGGAGCTGCGGGGCGCCGGGCTGCTGCGCTGCGAACGACGGGGCCAGAGCATCTACTGCTCGGTCGATCCCGCGGTCCTGAGCGAGGTGGAGGCGTACCTGGCGAAGCCCTAGCCGCGGCGGCCGCTTCGACACGGACGTGCGACGGTCACGTCCGCTCCGTGATGGAGGAGACTGGTGAACGAGATGGCTCAGACCACGATCCCCGCTCCGGCTCGGTCGCTCCCTGCTCGGTTCGACTCGGCCGGCTGGGGGCTCCTGTTCATCCTCTTCGGCGCGCTCGCCCTCCCCCGAGGCGAGGCCGAGTCCGCCCTGGTCGCCCTGACCGGCGCCGGGATGCTCGTCCTCAATGCGGCCCGGCTCAGGGCCGGCATCGAGGTGAGCTGGTTCGGGGTGGTCCTCGGCATGGTGGCCGTCGTCGCCGGCCTCGGTGCGCTCGTCGGCGCGCCGGTCCCGGCCGTGCCGCTGTTCTTCGTCCTGCTGGGGCTCGCGACGATCGTCGGAGCCCTCGTCCGCGAGCGCTGACGTGTCCGCGGCGGAGCTCGAGGCGTGATCGAGCTCGTCGCCCGCCTGGCGGTGATCGGGTCGAGCCTCTCGCTGCTCGCGGTCGGCCTCGCCGTGCTCGTGCGTGAGCAGGCGGCCGGGCGCTCCGAGCCTGTCCACCGCGACAGCGGACCGCTTGCCATCGTGAACTTCGTCGGCATCGTCGGGTTCGTGGTCGTCGGCCTGGTATCGGCGCTCACGACGCTGGGGACGCTCCCGGAGCTCGCCGAGCCCGTCGGCTCGACGATCAGGGTCGTCGGGGTCGCGGTGCTCATCGAGGCGGGCCTGCTCGCGGTCTGGGGCCTCCGCTCGATCGGCGGCCAGATGTCGTCCCAGGCCGAGGTCCGGCCGGACTCGGTCCTGGTCACCAGCGGGGCGTTCGCCCTGGTCCGTCACCCGCTCTATCTCTCGATCCTGCTCCTCTGGGGTGGCGGCGCCCTGGCGCTCCTGAGCCCGGTGATGGTCCTCCTCGGCCTGGCGCTGGTCCCGCCGTTCGTCGCGCGGTCGCACCTGGAGGAGCGGCTCCTCGTCCTCCACTTCGGCGACGCCTACCTCGAGTACGCCCGCCGCGTCCCCATGCTGCTGCCGCGCCTGGGTGGCCGCTGACGACCCCGCCCAGCGGCGACCGGTGGATCGCCGCGCGCCCGCCCCGCCACCGCCGCCGGGCCCGGACCGTCCCTGCCGGCCGCGGTGCTAGCGTGAGCGCATGAGCGGCCACCTCTCGTTCCGTTCGACCGCGCTCGCGGTCATCGTCTTCTCGGTCGCGATGGCCTACCTGGAGGCCGCGGTCGTGGTCTACCTCCAGCGCGCGCTCGGCGCCGAGGTCGGCGCGATCTTCCCACTGAGCCCGGTGATCGAGGCCGGGGACCTGTCCGCGATCGAGGTCGGCCGGGAAGCGGTGACGCTCGTGATGATCGCGTCGGTCGGGCTCTTCGTCGGACGGACGGGCGTCGAGCGGCTCGCCTGGGGCGCGGTCGTGTTCGGCGTCTGGGACATCGGCTATTACGCGTGGCTCCATGTCTTCAGCGGCTGGCCGCCGTCGTTGGACTCGCCGGACCTCCTGTTCCTCCTGCCCGTCCCGTGGGTCGGCCCCATCTGGTCGCCAGTCGCGGTCAGCGCGGCGCTCATCGGCGTCGGGCTGGCCGTGGCCCGCACGCTGCGCAGCGGCCGACGGCTGCGGCTCGACCGTCGACACTGGGCAGCGGGGCTCGTCGGAGGCCTGCTCGTCGTGCTCTCGTACACCCTCGACACGCCGCGTCTCCTCGATGGTGGCCTCCCGGGGCCGTACGCCTGGCCGGTCTTCGCGGCCGGCATGCTCCTGGCCCTCGGTGCGGCCCTCGACGCGCTCCGTCGCTCGCCCGCGCCGATCCCGACGCGCCTCGACCGCGGTCGAGCGGGCGAGTCCGGCGACCGGGGCCTGCTATCGTGACTCCGTGGCGACCCTCCTGGATCCAGCCTCGTTCACCACGGCCGCCGATCGGTCCGCCGTCGCCGCCCACTGGCTCGGACGCATCAGGTACCGCGACGCGTGGGACCTTCAGCGGCGCCTCGCCGTGGCCCGTGCCGACGGACGGATCGGCGACCAGCTGCTGCTCCTCGAGCACCCGCCGGTCCTGACGCTCGGGCGGCATGCCGACCCATCGCATGTCCGCGCCACGCCCGAGGCGCTGGCGGAGCGGGGCATCGAGGTCGTGCGGGTCGAGCGGGGCGGGGAGGTCACCTTCCACGGGCCCGGCCAGCTCGTCGCCTACCCGATCCTCGCCCTCGCCCGGCGCGGGCTCCTGCTCCGCCCGCTCGTGCGCGCGCTCGAGTCGGCCATGGCCGAGACGTGCGCCGCGTTCGGCGTCGAGGCCGGGCGGCGCGAGGGTCAGCCAGGCTGCTGGTGCGACCCCGACGGGCCGACGCCGCGCAAGGTCGGGGCGCTCGGGGTCCGCGTGGAGCGCGGGGTGAGCTACCACGGCATCGCCCTCAACGTGACGACCGATCTGCGCGGCTTCGACCTCATCGACCCGTGCGGCGTGCCCGGGCTGGTCTCGACCTCCATCGCCCTCGAGGCGGGCCGACCGGAGGCGGCGCCGAGCACCGCCTCCGTCGCCGAGGCGGCTGCGCCGTTCGCCCGGGCCCTCGCCGCGCGGCTGGGCGCACGGCTGGATGGGCGCCTTCCGCCGGCGGCCGACCCCGACGCTGAGCTCGCCGCGCTCGAGCGGCTGCTCACCGCCTGAACCCGATGGCCGCCGGCCTCTTCGAGCTCCGCAAGGACGCCATCACCGGCTGGTGGGTCGCGACGATCGTCGACCGGGCGTTCCACCGTGACCGGTTCCGCCTCGCCGCGGAGCCCGTGGACGACGCGGGGCATTGCCAGAACTGCCACGAGCCGCCCGGCGACGGGGTCCGGACACGGATGCTCAAGGACTTCGCGTTCCATGTCGTCGGCACGGAGGACGAGGCGCGCGCGCTGGACTCGACGATCGCCCAGCTCGCGATCGGCAGCGCCCGGATGACCGGGAGCTGGCAGACCGTCGTCGCGCCGCCGGGCGAGCACCGGCCGCTCCACGCGGTCGGCACGTCGCTCATCCGCGAGCTGCTCGCGGGCTGCCGGTCCGCCATCGGGACCGCCCGGTCGACCGGCCAGACCGAGTACATCCAGGTCGTGCAGAACTGGGGCGCCCAGGCGGGGGCGCGGACGAACCACCTGTGCCTGGACGTGTACGACCTGCCCCAGGTGCCGCACCGCGTCGGCGAAGAGCTCGGTGGGTCGGCCCGGTTCGTCATCCGTGAGGGCGAGTGCCCGTTCTGCCGGCTCGTGCGCGAGGAGGTGCGTCGGGGCGACCGTCTGGTCTGGCAGGACGCGTCCAGCGTCGCCTTCGCGCCGTACGCGTCCCGCTCGCCCTTCGAGGTCTGGGTCGTCCCGCGGCATCATGCGGCCGACTTCGGCCAGGCGTCGGAGGCCGATCTCGCCTCGACCGCCGAGGCGCTGCGGCAGGTGCTCGGCCGGCTCGCCGCCCTCGACCACCCGCCGTACAACCTCGTCCTGCACACCGCCCCGCTCCGGGAGCGGGTGGACGCGACGTACCACTGGCACTGGGAGATCCACCCGCGTCTCCGGGAGATCGCCGGTCTCGAGCTGGGGACGGGGCTACCGGTGAACCCGGTGTCGCCCGAGGACGCCGTGGAGGAGCTGCTGGCCGGCGAGGCGCCGGTCGCCGAGACCGTCCGAGGAGTCGGTGGATGAGCGCCGGGCGCCGTGCGGGGCGGCCGGCGCGCCAGGTCGGACGCCCGCGTCACACCGAGCGTCGATGCGCCGTCTCTGGCCAGTGGAGCATCGGGCGCGGTCGGTGCATGCCCGATCGGCCCGATGGATCGGAGCGACGATGGTCCCAGCCGAGCTCGGCGCCGGCGTCCTTCGCCTCCCGTGGAGCGGCGCGCTGATGGCACGCGACCGCGCGGCGGCGAACGCCTTCATCGAGCAGCTCTTCGCGCGGCATCACACCGAGATCTACGCCTACGTGCTGCGGATGGTCCGCGACCCGGAGCTGGCGGCCGACCTGACCCAGGACGCGTTCGTCAAGGCCTACCGGGCGCAGGCGTCGCTCGAGAAGCCCGAGCACGCTCGCGCCTGGCTCTACCAGATCGCCCACCGCGTCACGCTGGACGAGCTTCGTCGTCGGAAGATCGTGCGCTTCCTGCCCTGGACCGGAGAGGCGCACGGGGCCTCGCCCTCGCCGGAACACCTCGCGATGGACCTCCGCGTCTCGGGCGAGCTCGCCCGCGCCCTCGAGCGGATGCCCGAACGACAGCGGGCCGCGCTCATCCTCGCCGAGGTCCACGACCTCACCGGGCTCGAGCTGGCCTCCGTCCTCGGCGTCAGCCACGTCGCCGCACGCGCCCTCCTGACCCGGGCCCGCGATTCGCTCCGCGAGGCGCTGCTCGACGAGCGTCGGAGGACGAGCGAACGGGAGGCAGCCCAGGACGCCACCCGCTCCGCCGCCGGTGGGCCACCCGGAGGCGGGCGATGATCCCGTTCGTGCCGGGTCGCCGACGGCAGGACGAGGACGCCCATGCTCGGGGACGACGCCTCGCCGCCGAGCGACTGACGGAGTCCATCGGCGGCGAGGACGCGGCCTGGCTCGACGCCCACCTGGATCGCTGCGACGCGTGTCGGTCGGCCGCCGCCGACTACGAGGCGGCATCGAGCCTCCTTCGCTCGCTGTCGACGCCCGAGGCGCCTCGCGACCTGTGGGCCCGGACGGCTGCGGCGATCGAGGCGGAGCGGGGACGGAAGGTCCGGGAGCGCCACTCGTTCATCCCCCTCGGTGCGCTCGCGGGCGTCCTGGTCGTCGCGGTCGTCGTCGGAGCGTCCCTCCTCTCGCGCCCCGCGGTGATCCCGGTCGAGTCGAGCCCGAGCCCCGTCCCGTCGGCTGCGGCTCCGTCCACGTCGCCGAGGGCCACGCCCATCCCGGTGGGGGCCGGCGACGTGGGCTGGGTGGTCCAGCGCGATGACGGCACCTATGCGGTCGCCTTCGCACCGATCGAGCAGGTCTGCAGCGCCGACATCCGTCCCGACTGTCCGCCGCTCCAGCCGCCGGCCGAGGGTGTGCTGAACCTGAGCTCGGCGCCGCGCTCCATCGTCGCGTCGCCCAAGGACCAGCAGCTGGTGGTCGCCGATGCCGGGACCGGGGCGGCCGGCGGCAAGATCTACGTGGTCGGCGTCCCCTCCGCGTCGCCGGCCCCGACGGCCTCGCCGACAGCCGGCGGCTCGCCGGCACCCACGCCGTCCGCGACCGGTGCGCCGAGTGCCTCGCCGTCCGCGTCGCCGGCCCCGACGGCCTCGCCGACCGCCACCGGCTCGCCCGCATCGACGCCGTCCGCGTCGGCCGGCCCGTCGGCCTCGACCTCGCCCGCGGCCGTCGCGATCATCGAGGACGTGATCGTCGTCGGGCAGGCCGCCGCCTACTCGACGGACGGGCGGTGGTTCGCCTTCTCGGCGCGCCCCGGCGACGGCAGCCAGGGCCCCGACATCTACGTGTGGACGGTCGGCGACGAGCGCGCTCGCGCGCTGACGTCCGATCACCGGTCGGTCTTCGCCGGCTGGGAGGGCGCGGACATCCTCGCCAGCCGGGTCGTCGACCTCCCGCCCGGGACACCTGGTGCGGCTGGCTCGCCGGCCCCGTCGGGCTCGATCCCGCCGTCGCCCAGCCCGTCGCCGTCGCCCGCCGTCACGTCGGCCGGCCCCTCGCCGACGGAGCCGCCCGCAAGCCCGTCGCCGGCGCCGCGCTACGCGACCGCCGTGTCGTTCGTGCTCGACCCGCTGACCGGCGCCAGCGTCGATCTGCCGGGCATCGGCATCTGGCGCCCGGCGGTCGATCCCACCGGCCTGTACGCCGTCTACTGGCAGGGCACGCTCGTCGCGGACCCGAACGGGCTCGACTGGTCGCCGGCCGAGGGCAGCCTGATCCTGGGCGCATGGCAGGCCCCGGAGACCCTCCCGACGCCGTCGCCGGAGGCGTCGTCGACGGCGTCGCCGAACCCCGGGACCGGCACGGCCAGGCCGTCGTCGTCGTCCTCCCCGTCGCCGTCGCCCTCCCCGTCGCCCTCGCCGTCCCCGTCGCCCTCTCCCTCTTCGGGTGGGGCCTTCTCCAGCGCGCTGCCCACCGACGCGGCGGCGTCGGCGACCCCGTCCCCGACGATCCCGATCGAGCTCAGCGATGGGGTCGTGCGGGATTGGGATGTCCGATGGGACGAGACCGGCCAGCGGTTCGCGATCTGGCTCGCGGATCCCGTGGACGCCAACGTCGGGGCGCTCACGCTCCACACGCTCGACCGGGCCACCGGCGCGTTGGACCCGGGCGGGATCCTCCTACGCGATCAGCCGGCCCTGCCGGGCTTCTCCATCGGGTCCGGGCGCCTGGCCTGGGCCGTGCCACCGGGCCAGGGCGGCGAGGGGAGCCGGGTCGAGGTGCTGGCCTGGAGCGGCAGCGCGGCCGGGCGCGCCGAGAGCCAGCCGGACCCGGGGCAGACCCCGGTCATCGTCGTCCGGTAGGCCGGCCCGCCACGCCTCGGTGGGGCGATCGGGGCGGCGCACCTCGCGGATCTCGCCGGACTTATCCACATCACGCCCCCGCGAGATGCGGTAACGTCCCGCTTCGTGCGACCCTCCAAGCTGCTGGCGGGCGCGGTGCTCACCGCCTCGCTCGCACTGGTCGCCTTGCCGGGCATCGCGGGATCCCAGACCCCAGCACCCCCGCGGTCGATCGAGGCGGCGACCTTCCAGATGGTCCTGGCCGACGCGACCTCGGGCGGTTCGTCACCGACGATCGGCTCGCTCGATGCCGCCTTCCGCTCCGCGGGCGCCGTCGACGCGACCGCCCGGTTCGTCGAGCCGGGCAACGGCTCGAGCGCGATGACGCCGGCCCGACCGCGTCCGAAGCAGCCGCCCGGGCATTCCGCCTTCGACTGGAAGCCCGCCCGGTACTCGCTCGGCGGCATCGCGACCTTCTACGACAACGGCACGACCGCGATGCACCTGCCTCGCGGCACGGTCATCCGCGTCTGCGGCCGAGGTGGCTGCCTCGAGCGGACGGTGAGCGACTACGGCCCATTCGGGCCGGGTCGCATCATCGACATGTACCGGCCGGACTTCTTCCAGGTCTGCGGCTGCGCCAGCTGGGC